>NZ_JBHYVA010000268.1:0-10328 GCF_042750055.1 Streptomyces sp. NPDC059456 | reverse complement strand
CTCCCGCAGGGGACGTCGCGGCGGGCGATCAGCCGGTCGATCGCCATCTTCGAGCGCACCGGGGCATCCGAGTCTGGGCTAGCCCAACCCCACACCCACACCCGCACCCCCCGCCCCGCACCCCCCGGCCCCGCACCCCCACACCCGCCCCCGCCCCGCCGCGTACCTCCGCCCCGCGCCCCGAACGCCCCGCGCCCCCACCGCCCGCTCAGGCCTTCGCCGGCACCAGCAGGCTGCCCAGGGTGTCCAGGTCCTCCACGCACCTGCCGGAGCCCAGGGCCACGCAGTCCAGCGGCGCGTCGGCGACGAAGACGGGGATGCCCGTCGCGGAGGCCAGCCGCAGGTCCAGCCCCGGCAGCAGCGCGCCGCCGCCGGTCAGGACGATGCCGTGTTCCATCACGTCGCCCGACAGCTCGGGCGGGCACTCCTCCAGCGTGCCGCGCACCGCGGCGATGATCGCCTCGACGGGCTCGTCGAGCGCGGCCCTCACGTCCGCCGTGCTCAGGGAGAGCGTCTTCGGCATGCCGCCGACCCGTTCCCGGCCGCGCACCGTGAAGGTCCGGTCCTCCCGTTCGGGCTCGTCCGGCACCGGCCAGGCCGACCCGATGCCGATCTTGACGTCCTCGGCGGTGCGTTCCCCGATGAGCAGCCCGTGCTCCTTGCGCACGTGGTCGGTGATCGCGGCGTCGAGCCGGTCCCCGCCGACCCGCAGCGACCGGGACGTGACGATGCCGCCGAGGGAGATGACGGCGACCTCGGTGGTGCCGCCGCCGATGTCCACCACCATCGAGCCGCGCGCCTCGGCCACCGGCAGGCCCGCGCCGATCGCCGCCGCCATCGGCTCCTCGATCAGGTGGACGGCCCTGGCCCCGGCCCGGGTCGAGGCGTGGACGATGGCCCGCCGCTCGACCGGGGTGACCCCGGAGGGCACGCAGATCACCATCCGGGTGCGGGGCCGCCGCCCGGGCACGGCCTTGCGGACGAAATGCCGGATCATCTCCTCGGCGGCCTCGTAGTCGCAGATCACCCCGTCCTTCAGGGGCCGGATCGCGGTGATGGAGCCGGGGGTGCGGCCGATGGTCTCCTTGGCCTCGGTCCCGACGGCCAGGGCGGTGGTGGTGCCCGCCTTGACGGCCACCACGGACGGCTCATTGAGGACGATCCCGTGCCCCCGGGCGTAGACCAGGGTGTTCGCGGTCCCCAGATCGATGCCTATGTCGCGGCTGGAAGCGGACGTGTTGGTGCTGGCCTGCGGCATTTGTTCCCCTATCTCCTGCCCGCAAGGCTTGCATAACGATCCGGTCGCGCCGGGCGCCGAACGTCCCGAAACGGCCGGGTCGAAAGTCCCCGGGCCCCCCGTCCGTAGACTGGCCCCGTGAGTGAGCAGCAGCCCGAGAGCATCGGACCCGACGACCGCGACGAGACCACCGAGGTCTTCGACCGGATCGTGGCCGAAGAGTCCGACCGCGACCCCGACCTGGCGGTGATCGAGGCCGGCAGCCGCACCCTGCGCGCCCAGGCCGGACCGCCCCAGGGCGATCCGGTACCCGCGCAGCCCCTCGACCCGGAGGTGGCACGGGCGCTCCAGGAGGTGGAGCAGGAGCTCTCCACCCGCTGGGGCGAGACCAAGCTGGAGCCGTCCGTCACGCGGATCGCCGCCCTGATGGACGTGCTCGGCGAGCCGCAGCACGCGTACCCCTCGATCCACGTCACCGGCACCAACGGCAAGACCAGCACCGCGCGCATGATCGAGGCGCTGCTCAATGCCTTCGAGCTGCGCACGGGCCGCTACACCAGCCCGCACGTGCAGTCGGTCACCGAGCGGATCAGCCTCGACGGCGCGCCGATCAGCGCCGAGCGCTTCGTCGAGACGTACTACGACATCAAGCCGTACGTGGAGATGGTCGACGCCTCCGAGGAGTACCGGCTGTCCTTCTTCGAGGTGCTCACCGGCATGGCGTACGCGGCCTTCGCGGACGCCCCGGTCGACGCGGCCGTCATCGAGGTCGGCATGGGCGGCACCTGGGACGCCACCAACGTGATCGACGGCTCGGTCGCGGTGATCACCCCGATCAGCCTGGACCACACGGACCGCCTCGGCACCACGCCCGGCGAGATCGCCCAGGAGAAGGGCGGCGTCATCAAGCAGGACGCCACCGTGATCCTGGCGCAGCAGCCGGTGGACGCGGCGCAGGTGCTGCTGAAGAAGGCCGTCGAGGTCGACGCGACGGTGGCCCGCGAGGGCATGGAGTTCGGCGTCGTCTCGCGCGAGGTGGCCGTCGGCGGGCAGATGCTGACGCTGCGCGGCATGGGCGGCGAGTACGACGGCATCTTCCTGCCGCTGTACGGGGCCCACATGGCGCACAACGCGGCGGTGGCGCTGGCGGCGGTCGAGGCCTTCTTCGGCGTCGGCGCGGAGCAGTCGCGGGAGCTGGACGCGGACACCGTGCGCAGGGCCTTCGCCTCGGTGACGTCCCCGGGCCGCATGGAGGTCGTGCGGCGCAGCCCCACGGTGGTCCTGGACGCGGCGCACAACCCGGCGGGCGCGCAGGTCACGGCGGAGGCGGTGACCGAGGCGTTCGGCTTCAGCCGGCTGATCGGCGTCATGGCCGCGAGCGAGGGCAAGGACGTGAAGGGGGTGCTGGAGGCCTTCGAGCCGATCTTCGCGGAGGTCGTCGTCACGGAGAACTCCAGCCACCGGGCGATGTCCGCGGACGAGCTGGCCGCGGTCGCGGTCGAGGTCTTCGGGCCGGACCGGGTGCAGGTGGAGCCGCGGCTGGACGACGCCCTGGAGGCGGCGATCACCCTTGCGGAGGAAGAGGCCGAGTACGGAGGGGCCGGGGTCCTGGTGACCGGTTCCGTGATCACGGTGGGCGAGGCCCGCCTGCTGCTGAGGAGGGGCTGAGGAATGCGCACGCTGTGTGCTTCGACGCTGATCGGCGAGTTCTTCGTGATCGGTTTCGCGGGGCTGGTCGCCATGAAGAACCCGGATCTGACGCAGGCCACGGTGTGGACGGTCTGCGGGATCGCCATGCTGCTGTCGGTGCTGCTGTGCGGGATGCTGTCGCGTCCGGGCGCGGTCCAGATCGGCTGGGCGCTGCAGATCGGGCTGATCCTGAGCGGGTTCGTCGTCCCGATGATGTTCTTCCTCGGCGCGGTGTTCGCGGGGCTGTGGTGGTGCTCGGTGCACTACGGCGGCAAGATCGACGCGATCAAGGCCCGCTGGGCGGCCCAGAGCGAGGCCCAGGCCTGACCGGGTCCGTGCGCGGGCGGTACACCCGGCCCCTGTAGCCTCGGGGAACCGCACCCGTTTGCCGCAAGGAGTTGGAACATGACCCAGCGCACTCTCGTCATCCTCAAGCCGGACGCCGTCCGTCGCGGCCTGGTGGGCGAGATCATCGGCCGCATCGAGCGGAAGGCCGGCTGGACCATCCCCGCTCTGGAGCTGCGCACGCTGGACCAGGAGACCCTGGAGGCCCACTACGGCGAGCACAAGGGCAAGCCGTTCTACGAGCCCCTCATGGGCTTCATGGCGAGCGGTCCCGTGGTCGTCCTGGTGGCGGAAGGGGAACGCGTGATCGAGGGTGTCCGCCAGCTGGCGGGACCCACTGACCCGATCGCCGCGGCGCCCGGCTCCATCCGGGGGGATTTCGGTACCGTCACCCGGGAGAACCTGATCCACGCCTCGGACTCCGAGGAGTCCGCCGAGCGCGAGCTGAAGCTGTTCTTCCCCACCCTGGGATGAGTCCTTCCTGACGTAACATCAGCCGAATAGCGCTCATGACCTGGGGCGACCGAAGTAATTTCGGTCGCCCTTCGGTATTGCCGGGCGGTTGCGGGAACGCATGTGCAGGACACGTCGTCACCACTAAGGGGGCGGGTTTCCGTTCCGGCGGGATTGCCGGAGTCCCGTCGCGCGGTGTCCGCACTTGCGGCACTACGATGGGGCCTCCACCCACACACCCACCTCGCCGACCTGACAGCAGCCGCTATCAACTGGAAGGCCAGACGCTCCTCATGGGGAACAAGGGGAACAACATGTCGTTCATCGGCCGTGACATGGCGATCGACCTCGGGACCGCCAACACGCTGGTGTACGTGAGGGGCCGGGGGATCGTCCTGAACGAGCCGTCCGTGGTCGCCATCAACACGAACACCGGCGGCATCCTGGCGGTCGGCTCCGAGGCGAAGAAGATGATCGGCCGGACGCCCGGCAACATCGTCGCCGTCAGGCCCCTCAAGGACGGCGTGATCGCCGACTTCGAGATCACCGAGCGCATGCTCCGGTACTTCATCCTCAAGATCCACAAGCGCCGCTACCTGGCCCGTCCGCGCGTCGTGGTCTGCGTCCCCTCCGGCATCACGGGAGTGGAGCGCCGCGCCGTCATCGAGGCGTCCACCCAGGCCGGCGCCCGCCAGGTGCACATCATCGAGGAGCCCATGGCCGCCGCCATCGGCTCGGGCCTGCCCGTCCACGAGGCCACCGGCAACATGGTCGTGGACATCGGCGGCGGCACCACCGAGGTCGCCGTCATCTCCCTCGGCGGAATCGTCACGGCACAGTCCATCCGGGTGGCCGGCGACGAGCTCGACAACGCGATCATCCAGCACATCAAGAAGGAGTACTCGCTCCTCCTCGGTGAGCGCACCGCCGAGCAGATCAAGATCACCATCGGCTCGGCGTACGACCTCGACAAGGACGAGCACACCGAGATCCGCGGCCGGGACCTGGTCTCCGGCCTCCCGAAGACGGTCGTGATCTCCGCCGCCGAGGTCCGCAAGGCCATCGAGGAGCCGGTCAACGCCATCGTCGACGCCGTCAAGACGACCCTCGACAAGTGCCCGCCGGAGCTCTCCGGCGACATCATGGACCGCGGCATCGTCCTCACCGGCGGCGGCGCCCTGCTCCGCGGCCTCGACGAGCGGCTGCGCCGTGAGACGGGCATGCCGATCCACATCGCGGAGGACCCGCTCGACTCCGTCGCCCTCGGCTCCGGCAAGTGCGTGGAGGAGTTCGAGGCGCTCCAGCAGGTACTGGACGCACAGCCCCGGCGCTGATGCAGACCCCCGTTCGGGGGCCATGCGGAACACAAGGATCCGCCGTACGGGTGCTGCCGCGCCCGTGCGGCGGATCGTTGATATACAGACCGAGAACCCCGGTGCGAGCACCGGCTCCTCCGGAGCCCGCTCCGCCGGCACGACACATGGGAAGGCACGGCCGCCGCACGTGAGGGACACACGAGAAAGCCGGCTGCTCCTGGTGCTCATGATCGCCATCGCGTTCGCGTTGATCACGGTGGACATCAGGGCAGGCGAGGAGTCACCGGTCGACGGCGCCCGGCAGGCCGCCGCAGCGGTCTTCGGCCCGGTCGAGAAGGGCGTCGCGACCGCGGTCGATCCCGTCGCCAACGCGATAGGGGCCGTCCGGGACTCCGGCGAGCGCCACAACCGGATCGCCACGCTGGAGCGCGAGAACGCCGCCCTGAAGGCCAAGCTGGGCAGCGACGACCAGACCCGCAGCCGCATCCACGAACTCGACGAGATGCTCAAGCGGGCCGGCGCCGGGCAGTACGGCATCAAGGGCGCCGAGGTCATCGCCATAGGAGCGGCCCAGGGCTTCTCCTGGACCGTCACCATCGACGCCGGCAGCAAGGACGGCATCGAGCGCGACATGACCGTCCTCAACGGGGAAGGACTCGTCGGCCGGGTCGCCACCGTGGGCCCCGACACCGCCACCGTCGTCCTCGCCAACGACCCCGACTTCACCGTGGGCACCCGCCTGGAGAAGACCGGCGAACTCGGCTTCGCCACCGGCCAGGGCGACCGCGCGCTGTCCGTGCAGATGCTCAACGGCAAGGCCAAGGTCTCCCCGGGCGACCGGCTCGTCACCTTCGGCTCGCGCGGCAACAAGCCGTTCGTGCCCGGCGTCCCGATCGGCGAGGTGGTCAAGGTCGACCCCTCGCGCGGCGACCTGACCCGCACCATCTGGGTCCGGCCGTTCGTCGGCTTCTCCCGCCTGGACATCGTCGGCGTCGTCGTCATGCCGCCGCGCGAGGACCCGCGCGACGCCGTGCTGCCGCCCAAGCCCGAGGTGAAGCCCACCCCGACGGTCACCGTCACGGTCACCCCGTCACCGTCCGCCAGTGTGCCCGGCAAGCCGGCCGACGAGTAGGAGCTGACCCCATGCGCTTCAACCGGATCCTGCTGTCGGCCACGCTCGTCGTGGTCGCGCTCGTCGTCCAGGTCTCCGTCCTGGGCCGGCTGCAACTGCCCGGCGCCGTGCCCGACCTGGTCCTGCTCACCGTCGTCGCCCTCGCCCTCGTGTACGGGCACCTCAGCGGCGCGCTCATCGGCTTCGCCGCCGGACTCCTCGCCGACCTGGCCCCGCCCGCCGACCACGCCGCCGGGCGGTACGCGCTCGTGCTGTGCGTCATCGGGTACGCCGCCGGCCTGGCCCGGCCCGACAGCGGCCGCTTCCGCTCCGCCTGGGGCCCGATGCTGACCGTCGTCGCCGCGGCCATCGGCTCCACCCTCCTGTACGCAGGCGTCGGCGCCCTCGTCGGGGACACCGCCGCACGCCACGTCGGGCTCACCGGGCTGCTGTTCACCGCGACCCTCTACGACCTGCTGCTCGCCCCGTTCACCGTGCCGTTCATCATGGCGCTGGCCCGGCGGGCCGAGAACGACCCGATGGCCGTCGAGGCGAACGGCGGCCCCGCCAAGACCGCCGACGTGTCCTCCGGCTGGCTCTCCGGCGGCACCGGCCTGCGCATCGGCAGCCAGCGCGGCGGCCTGCGCCTCAAGACCGCGCGCAGCCGCGCCAACAAGGCCGGCCGGATAAAGGGCGTCAAGGGAATCAAGAGTGTGAAGAGCGTCAAGAAGCTGTGAGGGGGGAGTTCCCGTGACCAACGTCCCCGAGACCGGCCGCACCTCCCGGGTGCAGATCCGGCTCGTCATCCTCCAGGTGCTCGTCTTCTCCTTCCTGTTCACCCTCGGCGGGCGCCTGTGGTACCTCCAGATCCGCAACGGCGCGGAGTACTACCACGAGGCCAAGAGCAACCACGTCCAGCAGGTCGTCCAGCCGGCCGTGCGCGGCTCGATCCTGGACGCCCGCGGAGTCCCGCTCGCCGACAACGAGACCCGTCTGGTCGTCTCCGCCAGCCGCACGGCGCTGATGAAGATGAAGGACAAGGGCAAGGGCGTCCTCAGCCGGCTCTCCGACGTCCTGGACATGAAGTCCCAGGACGTCATGAACAAGGTCCGCATCTGCGACTCCCAGACCCCCAAGCCCTGCTGGAACGGGTCCCCCTACCAGCCCATCCCGGTCACCACCGAGGCCACCACCCAGCAGGCCCTGCAGATCCGCGAGCGCCCCGAGGAGTTCCCCGGCATCACCGCCGAGCCCACCGCCGTACGCCGTTACCCCGCGCCCGGCGGCGCCAACACCGGCCAGGTGCTCGGCTACCTCTCCCCGGTCACCGACGACGAGATCCAGAAGGCCAAGAACACCAACTCGCCGCTGCTGCGCTCCGACCAGGTCGGCCGCTTCGGCCTGGAGCGCACCTACGACCGGACCCTGCGCGGCAAGTCCGGCGTCACCCGCTACGAGGTCGACAACCTCGGCCGGGTCATGGGCCAGGCCAAGAACGACCCGACCGTCCCCGGCGCCCACCTCGTGACCAGCATCGACGCCCGCGTCCAGGGCGTCGCCGAGTTCGAGCTGAACGCGGCCATGGTCGAGGCCCGCAAGCAGATCGACCGCAACACCGGCGTCCCCTACAAGGCCGACGCCGGCGCCGTCGTCGTCCTGGAGTCCAAGACGGGCCGGGTCGTCGCCATGGCCTCCATGCCCACGTACGACCCGAACGTCTGGGTCGGCGGGATCTCCGGCAAGGACTACGCCAAGCTCACCGCCAAGGAGTCCAACGTCCCGCTGATGAACCGGGCGATCCAGGGCCAGGCCGCCCCGGGCTCCATCTTCAAGGTCATCCCGACCGCTGCCGCGGTAAACGCCGGGTACAAGTTCGACGGCGAGTACCCCTGCCCGAGCTCCTACTCGATCGGCGGCCAGGTCTTCAAGAACTTCGAGTCCCAGGGCCACGGCTCGATCACCCTCGGCCGCGCCCTCGAAGTCTCCTGCGACACCGTCTTCTACGCCCTCGGCCACAAGGAGTGGCTCAAGGACGGCGGGCTGCACCCCAAGAAGCCCCCGGCCGAGATCTTCTACAAGACCGCCCACCAGTTCGGCCTCGGCGCCGAGACCCACGTGGACCTGCCGGGCGAGGAGAAGGGCCGGGTCCCGGACCGCCGGTGGAAGCAGGCGTTCTGGCAAGCCAACAAGGACATGTGGTGCAAGACCGGAAAGAAGGGCGGCACCTACGTCGAGCTGCTGTCCTACGAGAACTGCCTCGAAGGCAACCTCATGCGCGCCGGTGACGCCATCAACTACTCCATCGGCCAGGGCGACACCCTCGTCACCCCGATCCAGATGGCCACCATCTACGCTGCCATCTGCAACGGCGGCACCATGTGGAACCCGACCATCGGCAAGGCCATCATCAGCGCGGACGGCAAGCAGACCGAGGAGATCAAGCCGCAGGCCCACGGCAGGCTCCCGATGACCGAGACCACCCGCCGCCAGATCGGCGAGGCCCTGGAGGGCGTCGCCACCCGCGGCACCGCCGCCTGGCGTTTCGGCGGCTGGCCGCAGAAGCAGATCCCCATGCACGCCAAGACCGGCACCGCCGAGGTCTACGGCAAGCAGACCACCTCGTGGTTCGCCACGTACACCGAGGACTTCACGATCGTGATGACGATCTCCCAGGGCGGTACGGGTTCGGGTGCCTCCGGCCCCGCCGTCCGCAACATCTACAACGCCATCTACGGCCTCGACATGGCCGGCAAGCAGGACGTCAACAAGGCCTTCCTGCTCAAGCCGCAGAAGACGCTGCCCACCATCCAGCCCGACGGCTCCATCGACGCCCCCGACATCAAGCCGTACGTGCCCCCGTCCCCGGAGGAACCGGTGCCCGCGCTCGCCGGTCCCCCCGCCCCGCCCGTCGCGCGGCAGGACTGAGACCCCGATGCAGACCGCGAACAAGTTCTCCGTATCCCGGTACGCGCCCGAGCGCGGCGCGATGGCCAAGCTGACCTCGCGCGACTCGGTGCTGCGCCGCCTCGACTGGCCGATACTCCTGTCGGCGCTCGCCCTGTCCTTCATCGGCGCCCTGCTGGTGTGGTCGGCGACCCGCAACCGCACCCAGCTCAACCAGGGCGACCCGTACTACTTCCTGATCCGGCACGCCATGAACACCGGCATCGGCCTCGTGCTGATGATCGGCACCATCTGGCTCGGCCACCGCACCCTGCGCGGCGCCGTGCCGATCCTGTACGGGATCTCCCTGGTGCTCATCCTCGCCGTGCTCACCCCGCTCGGCGCCACCATCAACGGCGCCCACGCGTGGATCGTGATCGGCGGCGGCTTCTCGCTCCAGCCCTCCGAGTTCGTGAAGATCACGATCATCCTGGTCATGGCCATGCTGCTGGCCACCCGGGTCGACGCCGGCGACCTCACCCACCCCGACCACCGCACCGTCGTCAAGGCGCTGTGCCTGGCCGCCGCACCGATGGGCATCGTCATGCTGATGCCCGACCTCGGCTCCGTCATGGTCATGGTCATCATCGTGCTCGGCGTACTGCTCGCCTCCGGCGCCTCCAACCGCTGGGTGTTCGGGCTCCTCGGCTCCGGCGCGGCCGGCGCCGTCCTGATCTGGCAGCTCGGCGTGCTCGACGAGTACCAGATCAACCGCTTCGCGGCCTTCGCCAACCCCGACCTCGACCCCGCAGGCGTCGGCTACAACACCAACCAGGCGCGCATCGCGATCGGCTCCGGCGGCCTGACCGGCTCGGGACTCTTCAAGGGCTCGCAGACCACCGGCCAGTTCGTGCCCGAGCAGCAGACCGACTTCGTCTTCACGGTGGCGGGGGAGGAGCTGGGCTTCCTCGGCGCCGGGCTGATCCTCGTCCTGCTCGGCATCGTGCTCTGGCGGGCCTGCATGATCGCCCGGGAGACCACCGAGCTGTACGGGACGATCGTGTGCGCCGGGATCATCGCCTGGTTCGCCTTCCAGGCGTTCGAGAACATCGGGATGACCCTCGGGATCATGCCGGTGGCGGGACTCCCGCTGCCGTTCGTCTCCTACGGAGGATCATCGATGTTCGCCGTGTGGGTGGCGGTCGGACTACTCCAGTCGATCAAAGGGCACCCGCCGAGTTCGGCCCATCGGGGCCCAGCCTAGGGCCCGTCCCCCCCCCCCTGCCCCGGCCAC
>NZ_JBHYVA010000267.1:5361-10337 GCF_042750055.1 Streptomyces sp. NPDC059456 | reverse complement strand
TCGGCCCCCCGGCGGCGGGGCGGCGTCTCCTCCATCGGCATCAGCGGCACCATCGCCCACGTCATCCTGGAGGCCCCCGACCTGCCCCAGCCGGCCTCCCCGGCCGCGCCGGAGGCCTCCGCCGCCGCGCGGGTCGTGCCGTGGGTGCTGTCCGCCCGGGACCCGGAGGGTCTTGCGCGGCAGGCCGGGCGGCTGCTGGGCCACCTGGACACGCTGCCTGCGGCGGAGCCGCGTGACGTCGGGTTCTCCCTGGCGACCACGCGGGCGCCCATGGAACACCGGGCCGCGCTGATCGCGGGCGACCCCGCGCAGGCCCGCCGGGCGCTGGCCGCGCTGGCGTCCGGCGCCCCCGCCGCCGTACCCGCCGTCCGGGCCGCCACCGGAGGCCTCACCGCCTTCCTGTTCTCCGGCCAGGGTGCGCAGCGCCCCGGCATGGGGCGCGAACTGCACGCCGCCTTCCCGGTGTTCGCCGAGGCGTTCGACGCCGCCCTCGCGGAGCTCGACCGGCACCTGGACCGGCCGCTGCGCGAGGTCGTCTGGGGCGAGGACGCGACGGAACTCAGCCGCACCGTCCACACCCAGACCGGGCTGTTCGCCTTCGAGACCGCCCTGTTCCGGCTGCTGGAGTCCTGGGGGGTCCGCCCGGACCTCCTCGCCGGCCACTCCATCGGCGAGATCGTCGCCGCCCACGTCTCCGGCGTGCTGTCGCTGGCCGACGCGGCCAAGCTGGTCGCCGCCCGCGGCCGGCTGATGCAGGCCCTGCCCGAGGGCGGAGCCATGCTGGCCGTCCAGGCCTCCGAGGACGAGGTGCTGCCGCTGCTGACCGACGCCGTGAGCATCGGCGCGGTCAACGGCCCGCAGTCCGTGGTGGTCTCGGGTGCCGAGGCCGAAGTCGAAGCGATCCGGGAGCACTTCACGGCCCTGGGCCGCAAGAGCTCCCGGCTGCGCGTCTCGCACGCCTTCCACTCGCCGCTGATGGACCCGATGCTCGCCGAGTTCGGCGCCGTCGCGGCCGCACTCTCCCCGGCGGAGCCCCGGATCCCGCTCGTCTCGAACGTGACCGGCCGGATCATGACCGCCGAGGAGATCGCCGACCCGCAGTACTGGGTCCGGCACGTCCGCCGGGCCGTCCGCTTCGGCGACGGCGTACGCGCCCTCGCCGACGCCGGAGCCACCGCCTTCGTCGAGGTCGGCCCCGACGCCGTCCTCGCCGGCCTCGGCCCCGCCTGCCTCACCGACACCGACACGGACACCGGCACCGGCACCGGCACCGGCAACACCCCGGTGTTCCTGGCCCTGTCGCGGCGCGAACGCGACGAGGAGCACACCCTCGTGGCCGCCGTCGCGCAGGCCCACACCCACGGCGTCGACGTCGACTGGCACGCCTTCTTCGCCGGCAGCGGCGCGCAGCGCGTCGAGCTGCCGACGTACGCCTTCCGCCGCGACCGGTTCTGGGCGCTGGACGAGCGCCGCGGCGGGGACGCCGGATCGCTCGGCCTCGACGCCGTGGACCACCCGCTGCTGAGCGCGGTCGTCGCGGCGCCCGGCACCGGCGGCGCCACCTTCACCGGCCGCCCGGCCCGCACCGCCCAGCCCTGGCTGGAGCACCACGACCTGCTCGGCACGGTCGTCCTCCCGGCCACCGGCTTCGTGGAGCTGGCCCTGCGCGCCGGCGCCGAGTTCGGCTGCGACCGGCTGGCCGGCCTGGCCCTGCACGCCCCGCTGCCGCTGCCCGAGCAGGGCGGCGTTCCCCTCCACGTGGTGGTGGGCGCCCCCGGCGAGGACGGCCTGCGCACGGTGAGCGCGTACTCCCGCGCCGAGGACGACGAGGCCGCCGCGGACGCCGGGGACACCGCCTGGACCCTGCACGCCGAAGGCACCCTCACCCGGGGCGCCGCCTCCGCCACCTCCGCCCCCGCCGACCTCGCGGCCTGGCCGCCGCCGGGCGCCGCGCCCGTCGCGGTCGCCGACGCCTACGAGCGGCTGCTCGCCGGCGGATACGGGTACGGCCCCGTCTTCCAGGGCCTGCGGGCGGCCTGGCGGCGCGGTGACGAACTGTTCGCCGAGATCGCCCTGCCCGCCGAAGCGGGCTCCGGCGAGGCCGCGGCCGACCGGTTCACCGTCCACCCCGCCCTGCTCGACGCGGCCCTGCACCTCGACCGCCTCGACCGCATCGACTCCGGGGCTCCGGCCCCGCTGGCCGCCGCCTCCTGGACCGACCTCCGGCTGTACCGGACCGGCGCCACCGCCCTGCGCGTCCGCCTCACCCGCGACGCACCGGACACGCTCGCCGTCGAAGCGGCCGACGAGGAGGGCCGTCCCGTCCTGTCGGCGGCCGCGGTGGGCCAGCGGACCGTCTCGGCGGAGGAACTGCGCACCGGCGAACAGCCCGGCGCGCTCTACCGGCTGACCTGGACCCAGGCCCCCGCCGGCGGTTCCGCCGCGCAGGACGCGCCCGTCCTGTTCGAATGCCCCGTACCCGAAGGGGCCGCCGACGCCGACGCCGCCGCCCGGGCCCGCACCGTGGCCGGGGCGACCCTGACCCGGCTGACGCAGTGGCTCGGCGAGGAGCGGGCGAGCGCCGCGCCCCTGGCCGTCGTCACCCGCGGCGCCGTCGCGGTCCGCGAGGACGAGGGAGCCGACCTCGCCCAGGCCCCGGTCTGGGGTCTGGTGCGGGCCGCCCAGAGCGAGCACCCGGGCCGGTTCGTGCTGGCCGACCTCGACGACACCGAGGCCTCCCGGCAGGCGCTGCCCGCCGCGCTCGGCTCCGGACTGACCGAGTTCGCGATCCGGGCCGGCACCGTCCTCGTACCGCGGCTGGTCAAGGCCGCCGCCGTGCAGGAGGAGCGGCCGCAGCTGCCCGGCACGGTCCTGGTGACCGGTGCCGGGTCCGCCGCCGCGGCCGCGGTGGCCCGCCGGCTGGTGACCGCGTACGGCGCCACCCGCCTGCTGCTCGTCCGTACGGACGGCGCCGCCGGAGCCGACGTCCTCGCCGACCTCGCCGACCTCGACGCCGACACCGTGGTGGCCGACTGCGACCCCGCCGACCGCACCGCGCTCGCCGCGCTGCTGGCCGGCACACCCGCCGAACACCCGCTCGTCGCGGTCGTGCACGCCGACGCCCCCGCCGACGGCACCCTCACGGGCGCCGGAGCCGGGAACGCCCTGGACGAAGCCCTGCGGCGGACCGCCGACACGGCCTGGAACCTGCACGAGCTCACCCGCGGCGACCGCCTCGCGGCCTTCCTGCTGCTGTCCTCCTCCGCCGGGCTGATGCACGGCGCCGGACAGGGCGCCCGGGCCGCGGGAGCCGGCTTCCTCGGCGCGCTCGCCCGGCACCGCCACGGCCTCGGACTCGCCGCGACCGCCCTGGCCTTCGGGCCGTGGGAGGCCGCCGCCGAGACCGCGGACCAGCAGGCCCTGCTGGCCTCGCTGGGCCTGCCCGCCCTCGGCGCCGACCGCGGACTGGACCTGCTCGACGAGGCGCTGCGCACCGACGGGGCGGACCTGACCGCCCTCGACCTCGACCGCGGCACCCTCCGCTCGGCCACCGGCCGCGTACCGGCCGTCCTGGCCGGCTTCGCACGGACCCCCGCCGGCCGTCAGGGCCGCGGCGGCGCCGACGAGGCCGACCAGCTGCGGCGGCGCCTGACCGGACTGGACCCGCAGGAGCGGGAGCGGGTGCTCCTGGAGGTGGTGCGCTCGCACGTCGCCGGGCTGCTCGGCCACCCCTCGGCCGACGCCGTGGCCGCCGACCAGTCCTTCCAGGAGCTCGGCTTCGACTCGCTGGCCGTGGTCGAACTGCGCAGCCGGCTGGGCACGGCCACCGGTCTCGCCCTCCCGGCGAGCCTGGCCTTCGACTTCCCGACCTCACGGGCCGTGGCCGGCTACCTGGCCGCCGCCGTACAGCCCGACGGCGACGACGGGACGCAGGCCGTGGCCGAGGCCCTGGACCAGCTGGACGCGGCCCTCGCGGCCGTCGCCGGGGACGCCGCCGATCCCACCCGGATCACCGCACGGCTCGAAGCGGTACTGCGCCGCTGGCAGGACACCCGCACCACCGAACCGACCGGCCCGGAGCAGGACTTCGAGGCGGTCACCGACGACGAACTGTTCGAGGCACTGGACCGGGAGCTCGGGCTCTGACCCGGCGAGACCCCGACCGGCACGGACCACAGTTGGCTTCAGATTGGTTGACTTCAGATGCCTGACCAGGACAAACTCCGCGACTATCTCAAGCGCGCCACCGCCGACCTGCAGAGCGCCAAGCGGCGCCTGCGGGAGGCCGAGGCCCGCGAACACGAGCCGATCGCGATCGTCGGGATGAGCTGCCGCTACCCCGGCGGGATCGGTTCCCCCGAGGACCTGTGGGACCTGGTGGCCTCGGGCGGCGACGGGATCACCGGCTTCCCCCTCAACCGCGGCTGGGACGTCGACGGGCTGTACGACCCGGAGCCCGGGACGCCCGGGAAGTCGTACGCCCGCGAAGGCGGCTTCCTGCACGACGCCGACCGGTTCGACGCCGACTTCTTCAAGATCAGCCCCAAGGAGGCGCGGGAGACAGACCCCCAGCAGCGCCTGCTGCTGGAGACCTCCTGGGAGGCGCTGGAGCGCGCCACCATCGACCCGCACTCGCTGCGCGGCAGCCGCACCGGCGTCTACGCGGGCGTCGTCTACCACGACTACCCCTCCGACGGCGGGATCGGCGGCCTCGGCTCCATCGCCTCCGGCCGCATCTCCTACACCCTCGGCCTGGAGGGCCCCGCGGTCACCGTCGACACGGCCTGCTCCTCCTCGCTGGTCGCCCTGCACTGGGCGGTCAAGGCCCTGCGCGCCGGCGAGTGCGCCCTCGCGCTGGCCGGTGGCGTGACCGTCATGGCGACGCCCACCTCCTTCGTCGGGTTCAGCCAGGAGCGCGGCCTCGCCCCCAACGGCCGCTGCAAGTCCTTCGCCGCGGCCGCCGACGGCACCGGCTG
>NZ_JBHYVA010000267.1:0-5351 GCF_042750055.1 Streptomyces sp. NPDC059456 | reverse complement strand
CCCCTCCGCGGGGACCCCCCCGGAGCGCGCCCCCCCCCCCCCCGCCCGGCGAACGACAGCCGCCGCGGCCGCCGCCGCCCCCGGGTGGGGCGCGGGCGCCGGCATGCTCGTCGTCGAACGGCTCTCCGACGCCCGCCGCAACGGCCACCCCGTGCTCGCCGTCATCCGCGGCTCCGCCATCAACCAGGACGGCGCCTCCAACGGCATCACCGCCCCCAACGGCCCCTCCCAGCAGCGGCTGATCGAGCAGACGCTGGCCGGTGCGCAGCTCACCGCCGACCAGGTCGACGCGGTCGAGGCGCACGGCACCGGCACCACCCTCGGCGACCCGATCGAGGCGCAGGCGCTGCTCGCCACCTACGGCAAGGGCCGCCCCGCGGACCGGCCGCTGTGGCTGGGCTCGATCAAGTCGAACATCGGGCACGCGCAGGCCGCGGCCGGCGTCGGCGGCATCATCAAGATGGTCGAGGCGATCCGCCACGGCGTCCTGCCCAAGACCCTGCACGTCGACGAGCCGACCCCCAAGGTCGACTGGTCCGCCGGGAACATCCGGCTGCTCACCGAGGCCGTCGCCTGGCCCGAGACCGGGCAGCCGCGGCGCGCCGCCGTCTCCGCGTTCGGCCTCAGCGGCACCAACGCGCACGTCATCATCGAGGCCGCGCCCGCCGAGGACGCCCCGCCCGCCGAGGACGCCGCGCCCGCCGGGGGCGCCGGCGCCGCCACCCCCGCGCTGCTGCCGCTGTCGGCGAAGACCGCCGACGCGCTGCGTGCCCAGGCGGCCAACCTGCTGGACCACCTGGCCGACCGGGACGCCGCCGGGGACGAGACGCCCGTACGCGACCTCGGCTTCTCGCTGGCCACCACCCGCGCCGCGCTGGAACACCGCGCCGTCCTGCTCGCCGCGGACCGCGACGAGCTCGTACGGGGCCTGGCGGCGCTCGCCGAGGGCGACACCCCGGGCGACGCCGCCCGCGCCGTCGCCGAACCCGACGTCCGCACCGCCTTCCTCTTCTCCGGCCAGGGCGCCCAGCGCCTGGGCATGGGCCGTGGACTGCACGCCGCGTTCCCCGTCTTCGCCGCCGCCCTCGACGAGGCGGCCGCCGCCCTCGACGCGCACCTCGACACCCCGCTGAAGGACGTGATGTGGGGCGAGGACGAAGAGGAGCTGAACCGCACCGCCTACGCCCAGCCCGCGCTGTTCGCCGTCGAGAGCGCCCTGTTCCGGCTCGTCCGGTCCTGGGGCCTGCGCCCCGACCTGCTGGCCGGCCACTCCATCGGCGAGATCAGCGCGGCCCACGCCGCCGGCGTCCTCGACCTCGCCGACGCCGCCCGCCTCGTCACCGCACGCGGCCGCCTCATGCAGGCCCTGCCCGCGGGCGGCGCCATGGCCGCGATCCAGGCCACCGAGGAGGAGGTCCGCCCCCACCTCACCGACGGCGTCGGCATCGCCGCGATCAACGGTCCCCGCGCGGTGGTCGTCTCCGGCGAGCAGGACACCGTCCGCGCCATCGCCGCCCACTTCGGGCAGGAGGGCCGCAAGACCAAGGAACTGCGGGTCTCGCACGCCTTCCACTCCCCGCTCATGGACCCGATGCTGGAGGACTTCCGCCGGGTCGCGCAGAGCGTGACCTGGAACGAGGCCCGGATCCCCGTCGTGTCGAACCTGACCGGCCGCCCGGCCGGGCCGGGCGAGCTGCAGAGCGCCGACTACTGGGTCCGCCACGTCCGCGAGGCCGTCCGCTTCTCCGACGCCCTGCGCTCCCTCGAAGCCGACGGCGCCCGCATCCTCCTCGAACTGGGCCCGGACGCCGCGCTCACCCCGATGGCCGCCGACTCGCTGACGGCCGGGACCGGCGCGGTGGCCGTACCCGCCCTGCGCCGCGGCCGCGACGAGGCGCGCACGCTCCTGGCCGCCGTCGCCCAGGCCTTCGCCCGCGGCGCCGCCCTGGACTGGGCCGCCCTCTCCGGCGGCCCGGCCCGCCGCCTCGCGCTGCCCACGTACCCGTTCCAGCACCGCAGCTTCTGGGCCGACACCGTCCCCGCCACCCCCGGCCTGCTCGCCGCGGGCGCCGGCGGCGGCGCGGCCGACCCGGCCGACACCGCCTTCTGGGACGCCGTCGAGCACGCGGACGTCGACACGCTCGCCGGCCGGCTGGACATCGCCGCCGACCCGCTGCACGAGGTGCTGCCCGCCCTCTCGAAGTGGCGCCGCCGCCACCACGACGCGTACACCCTCGACTCCTGGCGCTACCGCGTCGTCTGGCAGCCCGCCCCCGACGCCCTGCCCGCCGCGGCCCTGACCGGCACCTGGCTCGTCGCCGTGACCCGGGAGACGGCCGCCGACCCGCGGGTCGCCGCCGTGCTGGCCGGCATCGCCGACGCCGGGGCCACCCCCGAGACGGTCGAGCTCGACGGACCGGACCGCGCCGCGCTCACCGAGGCGCTGCGCGGCCGCACCGCCGCCGGCGTGCTCTCGCTGCTCTCCCTCGACGAGCGCCCGCACCCCGGACACCCCGGCCTCTCCCGGGGCCTGGCCGCCACCCTCACCCTGGTCCAGGCGCACGGCGACGCCGGGCTGACCACCCCGCTGTGGGTCGCCACCTCCGGGGCGGCCGCCGTGGCCGGCTCGCACGAGGTGACGTCCGTCGCCCAGACCCCCCTGTGGGGCCTCGCCGGCGCCCTCGCCCTCGACCTCCCGCAGACCTGGGGCGGCATCGTCGACCTGCCCGCCGCCGTCGACGCCGGCAGCGCCCGGCAGCTGTGCTCGCTGCTGACCGGCGCCTCCGGAGAGGACGCCGTCGCGCTCCGCCCGCAGGGCGCCTTCGTACGCCGCCTCGTGCGCGCCCCCCTCGCCGGGCAGGAGCCCCGGCGGACCTGGCAGCCGCACGGCACCGTCCTCATCACGGGCGGCACCGGCGGCCTCGGCGCCCACGTGGCCCGTACGTTCGCCGCCGAAGGCGCCGGGCACCTGCTGCTCACCAGCCGCCGCGGCAGCGCCGCCGCCGGCACCGACGAGCTCGTCGCCGAACTGACGGCCCTCGGCGCCCGCGTGAGCATCGAGGCCTGC
Source organism: Streptomyces sp. NPDC059456 (assembly GCF_042750055.1). Classification (NCBI taxonomy): domain Bacteria; kingdom Bacillati; phylum Actinomycetota; class Actinomycetes; order Kitasatosporales; family Streptomycetaceae; genus Streptomyces; species Streptomyces sp. NPDC059456. Next base: position 2,284 of record NZ_JBHYVA010000267.1, on the reverse strand, counting down.
GACGTCACCGACCGCGCCTCCCTCTCCCGCGTCCTGGACTCCGTACCCGAGGACCAGCCGCTCACCGCCGTCATCCACGCCGCCGGCGCCATGCAGCGCATCGCCCCGCTCGCCGACCTCTCCCTCGAAGAGTTCGCCGAGGTCGGCCACGCCAAGGTCACCGGAGCCGTCCTCCTCGACGAACTCCTCGCCGACCGCCCGCTGGACGCCTTCGTCCTGTTCTCCTCCGGCGCCGCCGTATGGGGCAGCGCCGGCCAGAGCGCCTACGCCGCGGCCAACGCCCACCTCGACGGCCTCGCCCACCGGCGCCGCGCCCAGGGCCGTACGGTGACCTCCGTCGCCTGGAGCTCGTGGGACGGCGGCATGGTCGACGCCGAACTCGGCGCGATGATGCGCCGGATCGGCGCGCCCGCCATGCGGCCCTCCATCGCGGTCGGCGCGCTGCGCCAGGTCGTCGAGCACGAGGAAAGCCACCTCGTGGTCGCCGAGTTCGACTGGGAGCGGTTCGTCCCCACGTACACGCTGGCCCGGCCCCGCCCGCTGCTGAACGCCCTGCCCGAGGTGCGCGACATCCTCGCCGGTGCCGCCGGCCCGGCGGCCGCGGGCGGCGGATCCGCACTGGTGGCCTCGCTGGCCGGCAAGCCGGAGGCGGAGCAGACCCGCGCCCTGCTGGACCTGGTCCGCGGCAAGGTCGCCGCCCTGCTCGGCTACGACTCCCCGGCCGAACTCGAACCGACCCGCGCCTTCGAGGACCTCGGCTTCGACTCCGTCGCCGCCGTGGAACTGCGGGCCCGCCTGAGCGAGGCGACCGGCGCGAACCTGCCGAGCACGATGGTCTTCGACTACGCGACCCCCGCCGCGCTGGCCGCGTTCCTGCGCACCGAGCTGTTCCAGGACGGCGACGGCGGCCCCGCCGACGTGCTGACCGAGCTGGACCGCTTCGAGGAGCTCGCCGCCTCCCTCGACATCGAACAGATCCGGTCCAGCCGGATCACCTCGCGGCTGCAAGCCCTGGTCGGCAGGCTCACCGACCTCCAGGGAACCGGCGAGATGGTCCGCGACCAGCTCGAATCCGCTTCGGCGGACGACGTCTTCGCCTTCATCGACAGAGAACTCGGCCTGGCCTGACCGAGCCCCGAGCACGTAGCCGACACATTCATCAAAAGGACTCGGTGAGACCCGACATGGCAAATGACGAGAAGATCCTCGACTACCTGAAGAAAGTCACGGCCGATCTGCACCAGACCCGGCAGCGGCTCCAGGACGTCGAGGCTCAGGCGCGGGAGCCGATCGCGATCGTGGCCATGAGCTGCCGCTACCCCGGCGGGATCACCACGCCGGAAGAGCTGTGGCAGCTGGTGGCCGAAGGCCGCGACGCCGTGGCGGGCATGCCCACCGACCGTGGCTGGGACCTCGAGTCCCTGATGGACCCGAACCCCGACGCCCCCGGGTCGAGCTACGTCCACCAGGGCGGCTTCCTGGAGAACGCCGGCATGTTCGACCCCGGGTTCTTCGGGCTCAGCCCGCTGGAGGCGGAGGGCACCGACCCGCAGCAGCGGCTCGTCCTCGAAGTGTCCTGGGAGGCGTTCGAGCGCGCCGGCATCGACCCGCAGACCCTGCGGGGCGGCCAGGTCGGCGTCTACATGGGCTCGGGCATCCAGGACTACGGCGACTACGAGGAAGGCGTCCCGGAGGCCGTCGAGGCGTTCATGGCGACCTCCCGCGCCTCGTCCGTCATCTCCGGCCGGGTCTCCTACACCCTGGGCCTGGAAGGTCCCGCCTTCACCGTCGACACCGCCTGCTCCTCCTCCCTGGTGGCCATCCACCTCGCCGCGCAGGCCCTGCGCCAGAACGAGTGCACGCTCGCCCTGGCCGGCGGTGTGATGATCATGTCGACCGCGTCCCCGTTCGTCGCGTTCAGCAAGCAGAAGGGCCTGTCCCCGGACGGCCGCTGCAAGGCGTTCTCCGACTCCGCCGACGGTACCGGCTGGGCCGAGGGCGCCGCCGTGATCCTCCTGGAGCGCCTCTCCGACGCCCGCCGCAACGGCCACGAGGTCCTCGCGGTGATCCAGGGCTCCGCGATCAACCAGGACGGCGCCTCGAACGGGCTCACCGCGCCCAACGGCCCCGCCCAGCAGAAGGTGATCCGCCAGGCCCTGGCCAACGCCGAGATCCCCGGCGCCCACGTCGACCTCGTCGAGGCCCACGGCACCGGCACCACCCTCGGCGACCCCATCGAGGCCCAGGCCCTGCTCGCCCCCTCCGGCCAGGACCCCACCGCCCC
>NZ_JBHYVA010000266.1:0-10352 GCF_042750055.1 Streptomyces sp. NPDC059456 | reverse complement strand
ACCACCCCGGCAACTCCGACCACCCGCGCCACACCACGGGCCTCACGGCCAGGGGCACCCCCGCGGTCACCGACGCCGCCCGCGGCCCCACGTCGGTTCGGCGGGCGCCCGGGTGGGCCCCACCCGGGCGCGGGCTTCACTGGCCTGGGACGGCGGTCCGCTCCCCGGTGTCACGCCGGCGGAGGTCACGGTGGACGGCGGCGCGTTCACCGCCGAGTTCCCCGTACCGTCCGCCGCGGACGCCGCGGTCACCGCCACGTGCGCCGGGTACGCGCAGGTCTCCGCCGAGCAGCGGTTCATGGTGACCGATGTGCCAGGGCCGCAGCCCGAGGTGACCCTCGATCCGCCCTCGCCGGCATCGGGTGGCGGGTCCGTGGCCCTGTCCGGTTCGGGATTCAACTGCCCCGAGGTCGCCCTGTCGTGGCACGGTCCGGTGGGGCCGCGGGTAGGCCGTGGGACGGCGGTCTCAGGCGTCGACCACGGCCAGCCAGACCTGCAGCTCGCGGTCGCCGTCGCCGACGAGTTCGTAGGACTGCAGCACCAGGTGGCGGCCTTCGGCCTCCCAGGTGGCCTGCCATTCGCCGTCGCCGCTGCGCAGGCAGTTGACCACGTCCGCGAGGGGCTCGCCGAACCGCTCGCGCAGGCGCCTTTCGCAGGTCTCCCGGATCTCCTCGAAGCAGTCCTGCGCGTTGTCCTCCAGGAACGGGTACTCGGTGAGCCACTCCGCGGCCAGCCACGTGCTCGCGATCACGTGCATCGCGCCGTGCGCGGTGTTCTCCCGGTCGTACTCGTCGAGCTCCGTCAGGTCGTACGGGTCCTCGTTGCGGTCGAAGATCAGGGAACAGGGGTGGAACTCGCGCCGCGGCAGGTCCAGCAGTTCCCGCACGACCGCACCGATGTCACCCTCCCAGGCGGCCGCGTGGTCGACATGGGCACGGACGTCGGCGGCCAGGAAGGGCGCCCGGCGTTCGAACGTGCCGGCTTCGGCCGTGGCGCGCCAGACCGTGTCACCCGACGCGTCGCGCAGGGCGACGGCGCTGCCGTCGGGGGCGTCGACCTCCACCCGGCACACGTCACGGCCGTCCCGGCCGACGTGCACGACGTCCCCCTCGGGGGTCAGGAAGGGTGCGAGTCCGTGGCCTCCGTCGAAGCCGACGATCCACCGCTCGGAGTCGGTCAGGGGTTCCGGGTGCGGAGTGGGGGTGAACGAGCCGTCACTGCGCAGCACGCCCCACACCGGTGGGTCCGCGGGGCGGGCGACCGCCGCGCCCACCGCGTCGAAGCGGTCGGTCCACTCGTACGCCTCGTCGATGACCAAGGCACCGGTCGCGTCCCGGAAGCCCCGCGTGTAGTGGTCGCCGACCTTCAGCAGGCCGCACCGCAGCACCTCGTCCATCTCCCCCTCCCGTCGGACGACCACCCGGCCGCGGGCGTCGACGAACCCGAGGAACCAGTCGCCGATGCCGCCGCCGACGGCGTAGGCGAGGCCGTTCTCGTCGAAGGCGTCCAGGCGCCGGAAGCACGGCTCCACGACCCACGCGCCGTCGGCGTCGATCAGCCCCCACTCCTCACCGAGCCGGACCGGCGCCGTCCCGGCGGCGTTGAACGGGCGGATCCCGTCGAAGCGGGCGGCGATGGCGAGACGGCCGTCCCGGCCGACGTACCCGAGGCGGCCGTCGGCCACCCGGACACCGGCCAGGCCGTTCGCGGCGAAGGGCCCGGCCGCCCGGTGGACGGGGTCGATGACGAAGGCGCCGGTCGCATCGACGTACCCGGACCCGGTCTCGGTACGCGCGGCGGCCAGGCCGTGCGAGAAGGGGCCGGCCTTGACGAACCGCGCGGGTATGACCGCCGCCCCGGTGGTGTCGGCATAGCCCCACAGCCCGTCGGTCAGGAACCGGGACAGGCCGGCCGCGTCGAAGCCGGTGGCGTCCTCCAGCGAGGGTTCGGCCAGCCAGCGGCCCCGCCCGTCGAGGTACCCCCAGGTGCCGGCGAGGTCCCGGGCGGGGGCCGTGAGGCCGCCGCGGCCGTCCTCCCGGAAGGCCCCGACGGCGGTCAGCTCCGCCGGACGCACGAGCCCCCCGGTGTGGTCGACGAGCGCGAAGCGCAGGCCGAACGGAGCGCGCCCCTCGACGGGGACCGCGTGCGGCGCTGGCGGGGTGCTGTGCATGGCGGTGACGCTCCTTCAGGGCCCGCTGCGCGGGGTGGTGCAGGACGCCGACCAGCGTAGGCAGCGGCACTGACACGGGCTGCCGCGAGCGCCCGCGCCGCGGCATCTGCCGCCCCGGCAGCGGGCCGGGTGACGGGTGACGGGTGACGGGTGACGGGTGACGCTACGGGCGCGGGTGCGCCGCCGGGGCGGTGGCCCTGGCGCGCAGGAGCTTCTTGTCCGGCTTGCCCACGTCGGTCAGGGGCAGCGCGTCGACGAACTCGATGCTCGCGGGCTCGTACATGGCGCCCTTCATGTCCCGCACCATGGCGCGCAGTTCCTCCTCGTCGACGTCGCCGCCCGGTGTTCGGACGACGACGGCGTGGACCCGCTCCATGAGGTTGGCGTCGGGGACTCCGAGCACCGCACTCTGCAGGACCTGCGGGTGCGAGTTCAGCACGTCCTCCAGTTCCACCGTGTACACGTGGCCCCCCACGACCACGATCATGTCCTTGAGCCGGTCCACGATCGTGACGTAGCCGTCCGGGTCGACGAAGCCGATGTCCCCGGTGTGCAGCCAGCCGTCCCGCAGTACCTCCGCGGTGAGCTCGGGCTGCTTCCAGTAGCCCTTCATCACCTGCGGGGACCGTACGCAGATCTCGCCGTGTTCGCCGGCGGGCAGGTGCCGTCCGGCGGCGTCGCGGACGGCCACCTCGACGCCGTCCATGATCTTCCCCGCGGTTCGCAGCAGCTCCGGGCGTCGCGGATCGTGGTCCTGCGGGGAGAGCACGCTGATCCCGCCCGCTTCGTTCTGGCCGTAGAACTGGTTCAGCACGGGGCCGAAGCGCCGGACCGCCGCCGCGAGGCGGGCCGGGGAGGAGGCGCAGCCCCCGTAGGTGAGCATGCGCAGGCTGGAGGTGTCGGCGCGGTCGATCCCGGGGTGGTCCATCAACCGGTAGAGGAGCGGGGGCAGCAGGAAGGTGTGGGTGATGCGTTCGCGTTCGATGGCGGCGAGCACGGCGCCGGGTTCGAACTCGTCCAGCAGGACGACGGTGCCGCCGCGGTGCAGTGTGGTGTCGGCCATGATGCCCGCGGCGTGCGCGAGGGTGGTGCACACCAGGGCCCTCGCCCGCCCCTGCTCCAGCCAGTCCGGTCCGACCGACACCCACTGCTCGAAGGTGGTGCAGATGGCCTTGGGATGACCGGTGGTCCCCCCGGTGTGGCGGATGGTGCAGATGTCCTGCGGTTGCGCCTCCCCCTCGAACGCCTCCGTGGATTCCCCGGCGGCGAGCTGCACCAGGTCCGGGCCCACGCCGCCGCCCGTACCGGCGCCCGCACCGAGGACCAGCACCCGTTCCAGCTGCACCCGCTGCGCCAGATCGGCGGCGCGCTCGCCGTGGGCGGGGTCGACTATCAGCGCCCTGGTCTCGACGTCCCGGAGGATGTCGGCGTGCACGTCGGCCGAAAGGCCGGCATAGAGGTGGTTCACGGCGCAGCCGAGGAGCCCGGCGGCATAGCGGGCCGCGATCGTCTCGGGAAGGTTGCCGGACAGCAGGGTGACCGTCTGGCCGCGCCTCACCCCCTGGGAGCGCAGGGCCCGGGCCATGCCGTGGACGAGGCCGCGTAACTCTCCCGCGCTCACGCGCCGGCCCCGGTGTACCAGGGCCTCACGGCCCGGTTCCTTTTCCAGGGCGTCGAGGATCTCTTCCACGTGGCTGCGGAAGTGTTCGGTGGTGTCGTGCATGCCGGTCCCTATTGGTTGACTTGAGCAACTAGCGGGAGGGTAGCGATCGATGATCCACACGTTCAAACCGAACGCCGACTTCCGGCCAGCCCGCGCCCCCGTCCGCGCCGCTCGCGTCAGGCGCTCTAGTCGGGCGCCACCCGGCAGGCCGAGACCGCGGTCCCGTTGGTCACTCCGCCGGCCGTCAGACCGCTCACGCACTGCGCCTGGTCGCCGGTCAGTCCGACGTAACAGGCCATCCGGACGGAATCCGGCGCCTCCCCGCCCTGGAGCTCCCGCTCGACCTGGCCGACACAGGCCGAGATGTCCGCGTGCGCGGCGGGAGCGGCGAAGGCCGCGCCACCGAGCGCGAGGGTCAGGGCGGTGAGGACACCTGCCATACGGGTCGACGTGCGCATTGGGACGCACCAGCTCTCCAGGTCGTCACGCGGCCCGGCATCCGGACGGCCCGGATCCGCGTGGGCACGGCACCGAGCACGCGCGGCCGGTACGGCCACCGCTGGGTTCGGTCCCCGCCCCGGACCCGCCCGGCAGGACTCCCCCTCCTCCCCTCGACGCTAGAACAGGCCCGGCCCGCGCGCACCCGCGGACAAAATGGGTTTCCGTTGATGTTTCGGGACATTGGCGCCGAGCGGCATCGGGCAGGAATCCTGCCGAACCCGATTCCGCGGGAACGGCTCGCGGAACCGGTCCGGCACGGCAGGGAGAGCCCCGCATGCGCATGACCCGTACCCCCCGCACGCCCCTCATCGTCGCCGCCGTCGCCCTGGCGGCCGTCGCGGGCGTGGGCACCGCACAGGCTGCGACGCCGGGCGGCGGCGCGCCGTCGGCCTGCCGGCCGGCGAACCACCTCGCGAAGATCACGCAGGACCGGTCCAGTGCGGGGCACGTCCACTTCCGCGTCACGCTCACCGCTCCGAAGGGGTACGCGGCGTGCCGGCTCGCCGGCTCCCCCACCGACGTGCTCTTCGCCCGGCACGGAACGGCGCTCGGCGTCAGGGCCGGCCGGTACGGAGACCAGGGCGCCGTCGTGACCTTCGGGCCGGGACGGCCCGTCCACTTCGACATCCAGGTCCCCCACCAGGGGCCCGGGACCCCGGCGGACGAGGCCTCGTTCACCCTGCGGGCCCCGGGCGGCGAGATCCCGGGCACCTCCGTGGCCGAAGGCCGCTTCGAGGTGGCTCCCGGCACCGTCATCGGCCCGGTCCGGCCGGGAGCCTGACGCCGGGGGGACAACCGGCCGGGTCCTCAGGCCGTGGGGTCCGGGGCGGTGGAGTGGGCCGGGGTTTCGGCGGGGCGGGGCCGGGGGGTGCGCTCGCCTGGGCCGGCCGTGAAGTGGGCGAGCGTGCCGGTCTGTTCGAGCAGCTTCTCCAGCTGCGGGGGACGCCCGTCGAGGTGCAGCGCCACGTCGGCCGCGTCGGTGCGGCGGCGGACCATCAGCAGGGCCGACAGGCCGCTCGGGTCGACGGCGGTCAGGCCCGCGCAGTCCAGCCGCACCCCGCGCAGCCCGTCGTGCTCCGCCAGGGCGCGGCCGACGGCTTCGACGACGCGGTCGGCGTGCCGGCGGTCGAGGTCTCCCCGCAGCTCGATGCGGAGGGTGTCCGCGGCGCGGTGGCACGACAGCCGGAGCGGGGCGGAGGGCGAGCCGGTCATTAGGCGGTCCCCGTGACGGTCAGGGGGGTACGGGTGAGGCGGGCGGCGCCGGCGCGGAGCACGGCGACGGCCCGGGGGAAGTCCCCGAGCCGGCTGCTCAGCAGCGTCACGGCGGGCAGCAGGGACGCGGCCGGGACCCCGCGGGCGTCCAGGACTCCGGCGGTCCAGATCAGGAAGCCGCCGAACAGCTCCTCGTCACCGGTGTACAGCGCGGCGGCGAGGAACTCCACGATGTGGGACAGGTCTTCGGCGGTGCGTTCACGCTGCACCTCGGTGTAGTCGCGCAGGGCGGGAAAGGCGTCCTCCAGCTCGGCGAGCACCTCGCGGACGAGGCGGGACCGGTTGCGGGCGACGAGGGTGTACTCCTGGTCCTTCAGGTGCGGGAGGTCGTCGATGGCCTGGTGACCGGGTCTGGGCCGGGGCAGCGGCCCGCGGGCGAGGTCGTCCGCCGCGGTGCGGGCGTCGGGCGCCCATGCGTCCGCGCCCAGCAGCCGGGCGTAGCGTCCGCCCGGGCCGAACGCCGCTCCGCCGACGATGACGGGGGTGCCGACGGCCTGGCACGCGGTGATCGCGGCGTGCGCGGCGGGCAGGCGCGTGGGGATGGAGCTGGAGAGGGCCACCGCGTCGGGGCCGGTGCGGTGCAGGTGGGCGATCAGGTGCGGGGCGGGGACCTGGGCGCCCAGGTAGTCGACGTGCCAGCCGCGCATCCGCAGCACCTCGGCGAGCAGCCGGGCGGGCAGGGCGTGCCATTCACCGTCCACGCAGGCCACGGTGATCCGGCCGCGGCCCTGCTCCCGGTGGGCCGCGGGGTGCAGGGCCACCGCGGTCACCGCCCGCTCGTTGATGGCGGTCGCGGCGTGTTCCTGGGCGACGGTGATGCGGTTCGCGGCCCATTCCTCGCCCACCCGCCCCTGCACGGGGCCGATCACGTCCAGCAGGACGGCCTCCGGGTCGAGGCCGTCGTCGAGTGCGCCGAGGACGGCCCGGACCGCGCCGGGTTCGTCGAGTGCCGTGACGGCCTCCCACACCCGCTCGACGAGGACGTGCGTACGGATGCCGGGGGCCGTGCGGCGCGCGGCCGTGACGTGGTGCGGGCTCATGCGGTGAACCTGCCCCGGGTGTGACCGTTCACCGCGCTGAGGTGGTGGGTGCGCGGTGCGGAGATCACCACGATGGCCATGTCGTCGTGCGGGCCGCTGCCCACCCACTGGGCGGCGAGCATCTGCACGTGTTCCACGACGGCTTCGGCGGGCATGGCCGCGCACTCCGACAGCGCCCGGACCAGCCGCTCCTCGCCGAACATCACGTCGCCCAGCGGACCGCCGCGGGCCTCGCTGATCCCGTCCGTGTACAGGACGCAGGCGTCGCCCGGTGCGAGCGTCACCGACGCCGTCTCGGCGGAGATGGCGGGCAGCGCCCCCACCAGGGTGCCCTTCGTGGGGGCCGCCTCGATCGCTCCGTCGGAGCGCAGGACCAGCGGGGCGGGGTGGCCGGCGCTGGTCAGCCGCAGCCGTACGGTGTTGCCCTCGCGCGCCGCGGAGGCCAGCACCATCGTCGCGAAGCGTGTGCTCTCGGAGTTCAGCAGCGCGGAGTTCAGCAGGCTGAGCATCCGGTGGTGGTCGTCCGCCATGGGGAGCAGGGCGTGCAGCGTGTTGCGGATCTTCCCGGTCATGACGGCGGCCTCGAGTCCCTTGCCGCAGACGTCGCCGAGCACCACCAGCGACGCGCCGCCCTCGTCGGTGGCCGGGTGGACGTCGTAGAAGTCGCCGCCGACCCGTTCGTGGTCCTTGGAAGGGCGGTAGCCGCCCGCGTACTCCACCCCGGCCACCTGGTGCAGCGCGGGCGGCAGCAGCTCGCGCATCAGGGTGTCGGTGACCGACGCCTGCTCCGCGTAGAGGCGCGCCGCCGACATGGCCGCGCCGGCGCGTGCCGCGAAGAGCCGCGCGAAGACCTCCTCGCCCTCCGTGAAGGCGGCGGCGCCGGCCCGGCGCAGCAGCACCAGGGCGCCCGCGGGCACGCCGTGGCCGGGCAGTGGGGTGATGACGATCGACCCCACGCCGGCCAGGCCGTCCGGGACCAGCCAGGCCGGTGCGGCGGCGGGGTCGATCCACCGGGACGGCACGGGCGGGAAACCCTGGAGCGCCTCCGCGAGTCCCGGTACCTCGTCGGGGTCGACGGCCCGCAGGGCCACGGAGGGAGCGCCGCCGCGGACGCAGGCCACCACCGGCAGTTCGGTGCCGCGCGCGGGAGCGATCACGAGGGCCGCGTCCGTGAGGTGTTCCGCCGCCAGCTGCGCCGTGACGTCCATGCAGCGGTCCAGGTTCAGCGAGGACAGCAGCAGGTTGGACGAGCGGACCAGGAACGCCGTGCGCTCCCGCTCCGTCCGCAGGGCCTCCCGGGCGAGGCGGTGGCCGGTGTCGTCCACCAGCCACCACACCACCGTTCCGTCGTCCCGGACCGTGGGGTGCGCCGCGAACGACGCCTCCCCCACCGGTCCTCGTACGGCGCGTGCCGCCCCGGTCGCCGTCCGCTGCGCGGGGACGGCTTCGGCCACGTGCCGTGCGTGCGCCGATGCCAGCCAGGCGGGCACCACGTCGGACAGGGCCGCGCCCGGGCGGGCGTTCGGGAACGTCTGCCGGGCCGCCTCGTTGGCGAACACCAGGTGCGCCCGGGGGTCGGCGGCGAGCACGGGGTAGGGGGCCTCGCTCCACGGGAGGCCTGCCGCCGGTGGACCGGACGTCATCTGCGGGGAAGGAAGCACACATCAAGGCCCGCTGTGCGAACCCCTCACCTCTTCGTCAGAACGGAAACAATCGTTGCCCTGCGGCAACCATCCTCCATGGACCGCGTCCTGCGCAACCGGGCTCCCGCGCCGAGGGCGAGCCATCACCCGCACGGGTGGCCGGAACCCGTTCCGGCCGGGAGCAGGCCCCGGGCGGGACGCGGTGGACCCTCACAGGAAACGGCGCAGCGGGCGGACCGACAGTTCGCGGGCGCGCTGGAGGAGGGAGCGGCGCTTCCAGCGGTGCGGGGCGATCCGTGTGCTGACTTCCAGGTCCTGGTCGTAGTGCGCGTCCAGGGTGCGGGTGACGTCCGGGTCCATCACGGCGAGCATGACCTCCTCGTCGTGGTCGAGGGAGCGGCGGTTGAAGTTCGACGAGCCGATCAGGGAGACCACGCCGTCCATGGTGATGACCTTGGCGTGCATCATCGTCGGCTGGTACTGGTGGATGCGCACGCCCGCGGCGGTGAGCGTCTCGTAGTGGTGCTGCCCGGCCAGTTGGCACACGCGCTTGTCGGTGTGCGGCCCGGGCAGCAGGATCTCGACCGTGACGCCCCTGCGGGCCGCGGCGGCGAGCAGGCCGACGAAGTGCTCGTCGGGGGCGAAGTAGGCGGTCGCCAGGCGCACGCGTTCCTCGGCCGATTCGAGGATCACGCGCATCAGCGTCTGCATGTCCTGCCAGCCGAACGCGGCCGAGCCGCGCACCACTTGGACGACGGCGGAACCGGCGGGCTCGTGGGACACGAAGCGGTCGCGGTCGTCGAAGAGCTCGGGATGGCACTCCGCCCAGTTCTGGGCGAAGGCCGCGGCGATGCCGTCCACGGCGGGCCCGCGGACCTCGGCGTGCGTATCGCGCCATTCGCCCGGGGTGCGCGCGTCACCGCACCATTCCTCGGCGATGCCCACTCCCCCGGTGAAGGCCGTCCGTTCGTCGACGACCAGGACCTTGCGGTGGCAGCGGTGGTTCTGCTTGAGCGGGGAGAGGTAGGCGGGTCTGCGGAACCAGGCGACGTCCACCCCGGCCTCGTCCATCCGGTCCAGCAGGTCCTGCTCGATCAGGCGGCTGCCGAAGCCGTCCAGGAGCAGCCGTACCCGCACGCCGGCGCGGGCCCGTTCGGCCAGGGCCTCGGCGAACCGGCGGGCGATGGCGCCCTTCCAGTAGACGAAGGTCATCATGTCGATCGTGTGGCGGGCGGCGCCGATGGAGTCCAGCATCGCGGTGAAGATCTCGTCGCCGTTGCGCAGCGGGCGTACGGAGTTCCCTTCGGTCGCGGCGATGCCGATCAGCCGCTCCAGCCGGCGGCGGATGCGGTGGATGCGCTCGTCCGCAGGGGTCGTGCCGGCGGCGCCGGTGCCGGTGCCGGTGTGGATGCCGGTGTGGGTGTGGGTGTCGGTCATGACGATGTCCCTCGGGTCGGGGCGGACGGGATCGGTGCGGGACGGTGCCCGCTCGCCTCCCACGGCGCGGGCGCCTCCTGCTCCGTCCACGCGGCCAGGGCCTCGCCGTCGACGCAGACGATCCCGCAGGTGTCGGCGTACTCGGTCGCGGGCGCGGTGAGCGAACCGGTCGTGACGAGGACGGCTACGTCGGCGTGGTGGACCGCGAAGCAGGTGCCGCCGAACCGCTGGAGGTCCTGGGAGCCGACCCGGTTGTCCTCGGAGTAGTGCTTGCACTGGAGGACCACCCGCCGGCCGTCCGCCGTCGTCGCGAGGACGTCGGCGCCCAGGTCGCCCGCGCCGCCGACCACCTCCACCGAGGTGCATCCGTCCCGTGCGCACAGGGCGGCCACCGTGTGCTCGAAGCCGTCCGCGTCGACCGCGGCGTGGTCGAGGGCCGCGCTCCCGACGTCGGGGAGGTCCGGCGGCGGCGCCGCGTACCCCGGCCGCCCCCCCCCCCGGCCCCGGGGGGCTAGGCCGTGACGGGGGTGCAGGGGCCGCTCGGGCCGAAGGCCAGTGCGGCGAAGCGGTCGGCGATGCGGCGGTGGGTGGCGGCAAGGGCAAGACCACGCTGACCATCGGTACCT
>NZ_JBHYVA010000265.1:0-10409 GCF_042750055.1 Streptomyces sp. NPDC059456 | reverse complement strand
CAGCACGTCCCCGGTGTAGTTCTTGACGACGAACAGCACGCCCTGCCCGGAGTCCACCGCCTTCGCCGCCCGCACCACCTGATCGGGTACCGGCGAGGTGAACACCTCCCCGGGGCACGCCGCCGACAGCATCCCGTGCCCCACGAACCCGCCGTGCAGCGGTTCGTGTCCGGACCCGCCCCCGGACACCAGCCCGACCCGGCCCCCGAGCCGCGCGTCGCGCCGTACGACGACCCGCCGCTCGACGTCGACGTCCAGCTCGGGATGCGCGGCCGCCATCCCGCGCAGCGCATCGGCGACGACGGTCTCCGGACTGTTGATCAGCATCCGCATGGGGTCTCTCCTGGTCGGGCCGACGGGTGGCGGGCGGGCAGCGCCCGCGGTCCCCCTACCCCGCCGGACGGCGCGCTCATGCCGACCGCCGGTCCAGTTCCTCGTCGAGCGCCAGTGCGGCGTCGATGAGCGCCAAGTGCGTGAACGCCTGCGGGAAGTTGCCCAGCTGCTCGCCGGACGCCCCGATCTCCTCGGCGAACAGGCCGACGTGGTTGGCGTACGTCAGCATCTTGTCGAACGCATAGCGTGCCTGGACGGTCCGGCCGGCCCGGGCGAGCGCCTCGACGTACAGGAAGCTGCACAGGTTGAACGTTCCCTCGGAACCGCGCAGCCCGTCCGGCGAGGCCGCGGGGTCGTAGCGGTAGACGAGGCTGTCACTGACGAGTTCCCGGTCCATCGCGTCGAGCGTGGACAGCCAGGCGGGATCGGTGGGCGAGACGAAACCCACCTTGGGCATGAGCAGCAGCGACGCGTCGAGGACGTCCGACGCGTAGTTCTGTACGAAGGCCTGCCGCTCGGTGCTCCAGCCCCGCTCCACGATCTGCAGGAAGACCGCGTCGCGCGCCGCCGTCCACCGGCCGGTGTCCGCGGGCCGGGAGTGGTCCTGGGCGAGGCGGATGGCCCGGTCGAACGCCACCCACGACATCAGGCGGCTGTAGGTGAACTCCTGCTGCCCGCCCCGCGTCTCCCAGATCCCCTCGTCGGGCGCGTCCCAGTGGTCGCAGAACCAGTCGATGAGGCCGGTGAACGCCGTCCAGCCGCGCAGCGCCCCCATCTCCCGGCCCTCACCGAACGCGTAGGCGGCCTCTCCGTAGATGTCGAGCTGCACCTGGCCGGCGGCCGCGTTCCCGGCCCGGACGGGGGCGGACCCCCGGTAGCCCTCCCAGTGGCCGAGGACCTCCTCCGGGAGGTGGGGGTCGCCGTCGACGCGGTACATGATCTGCAGCGGGTGGCCGGAGGCGGTGCTGCCGGCTTCGAAGCGGTCGCGGACCCACAGGCGGAAGGCGTTGGCCTCCTCGGTGAAGCCGAGTTTGACCAGGGCGCGCATCGACAGGGACGCGTCGCGGATCCACGTGTAGCGGTAGTCCCAGTTGCGTTCCCCGCCGATCTGCTCGGGCAGTCCCATGGTCGCCGCGGCGATCGGCGCGCCGGTCGGTGCGTAGGTGAGCAGCTTCAGGGTGATGGCGGACCGGTGGACCATCTGCTGCCAGCGGCCCCGGTAGGTGGAGGTGCGCAGCCAGTCGTGCCAGTAGGCGCGGCACCGGTCGAATTCCGCGAGGGCCCGCTCGCGGCTGAGGGGATCGGGGCGCGGGCTGCCGGTGGCGTCGGCGGTCAGGACGACGGCGGCGGCCTCTCCCGCCGTCAGGGTGAACCGCGCGACGGTGTCCTGCCCTTCGGCGACGAGGGTGATCGGCGCGCTCGTCTGGACGAACAGGTCGGTTCCCGGGCCCTGCATCAGCGCCGACCGGTCGTCGAGGAGCTTCAGCGTGTGCGGGGCCCGGCCGTAGTCGAACCGGGGCCGGACCTCCAGGACGAACGGGAGGCTGCCGCGCACCACCCGGACCGTCCGGTGCAGCCGGTGCCGGTCGGTGGGCTCGCGGGAGTCGTCGGGGATCATGTAGTCCCCGACTTCGCCCACGCCGTCCGGGGCCATGAACCGGGTCACCAGCGTGGCCGTGTCGGCCAGGTAGAGCTGCTTGACGGTGACGTCGCGGATCCGGTCGGGGTCGACCGCCAGGTGGCAGTGGCCCCCGCCCGCCCGGTCCAGCAGGGCGCCGAAGACGCTGGGTGAGTCGAACCGCGGCGTGCACCACCAGTCGACGGTTCCGGCACTGGAGACCAGCGCGGCCGTCTGGAGGTCGCCGATCAGCCCGTGCTCCGCGATCGGGGGATAGACGTCCATGGCGGCTCCCGGGGCGAGTGACTGCCCTCCCACGGTACGTACGGAGCCGGATCCGCGCCCGGTGTCAGCCGGCGTGGACGTGGGGGCGGCGGTTGCGGTCGGGTTCGGCCTCGCGGATGACCTCGCGGGTGACGGGGGCGACCTCGCCCTGTCCGAAGAGGAAGAAGCGCAGGAAGTTGGCCATCGGGTTGCCCTCGGTCCACTCGAAGTAGATGTGGGGACGCTGGCCGGTCTCGTCGCGGATGTGGAGGAGGAGCGCGGCGAGGGCGTTGGGGATGCTGGAGCTCTCCAGGCTCAGGACGCGGTAGCGGCCGTGCAGGACCTCGCCGCGTACGCGCATGCCGGATTCGAACTCGGATGCGTCCAGGACGGTGACCTCGACGAACATGACGTCGTCCTCGGAGGGGATGTCGTTGTCCGCGCGGATCTGCTGCTTCTTGAGCCGGTATTCGTCGGCGTCGCGGTTGTCGGGTTCGTTGGCGATGAACCGGATGGTGCGGTTGGCGGTGTCGCGGATGAACCGCTGGGCCATGTCGTCGAATTCGATGTGGGTGACGCGCAGCTCGAAGACGCGGGCGAGGCGGGAGAGGAGGGACAGCGCCATGATGCCGGCGATGAAGCAGGCGCCGATCTTCACGCCGTCGGGGCGTTCGGCGACGTTGACGGCGGTGGTGTAGACGAAGACGGCGGAGATGATGCCGAAGCCGATGGTCCATCCGCGTTCGTGCGCGCGGCGGGCGGCGATGGTCACGGCGACGGCCGCCGAGGTGATCAGGACCAGGACACCGGTGGCGTAGGCGCCGCCCTGGGCGTCGACGTCGGCGTCGAAGAGCCAGGTGACCAGGAACGCGATCAGGGTGAAGACGATGACCATGGGGCGCAGGGCGCGCGCCCAGTGCGGGGCCATGCCGTAGCGGGGCAGGTAGCGCGGCATCAGGTTCAGCAGGCCGGCCATCGCAGAGGCGCCCGCGAACCACAGGATCAGGATCGTGGAGACGTCGTAGACCGTGCCGAAGGCGGAACCCAGGTATTCGTGGGCCAGGTAGGCGAGGGCGCGGCCGTTGGCCTCGCCGCCCGGCTGGAAGGCTTCGGCGGGGATGAGGAGGGTGGTGACGAAGCTGCTGGTGATCAGGAAGACGCTCATGATCACGGCGGCGGTGGTCAGCAGCTTCTTCGTGCCCCGGATCCGGCCCGCGGGCTTCTCCTCGGTGTCGTCGGGGGAGCCCTGGACGTGCGGCATGACCGCGACGCCGGTCTCGAAGCCGGACAGGCCCAGTGCCAGCTTGGGGAAGACGACGAGGGCGATGGCGATCATCATGAACACGTTGCCGTGTTCGGTGATCAGCGCCTGCTTCCAGTCGGTGATGACGTGCGGCTCGCTGATGACCTGCACCAGGCCGACCGAGATGACGACGACGTTCAGCGCGAGGTAGGAGAAGACCAGGACCACGGCCACGCCGATGGCCTCGCTGAACCCCTTGAGGAACACGCCGCCGAGCAGGGCGATCAGGATCAGGGTGATCAGCACCTGGTGCCCGTTGAGGGTGCTGGTCAGGTGCGGGTTCTCCACCATGTGCGCGGTCGCGTCGGCCGCCGACAGGGTGATCGTGATCAGGAAGTCGGTGGCCGCGAAGCCCAGCAGGGTCAGGACGAACAGCTTGCCCTTCCAGAACGACAGCAGCCGCTCCAGCATCGCGATCGACCCCTCGCCGTGCGGGCTCTCCTCCGCCACCCGCCGGTAGACCGGCAGCGCCCCGAAGAGGGTGAGGATCACCAGCACGATGGTGGCCAGCGGCGACAGCAGCCCGGCCGCGAGCGCCGCGATGCCCGGCTGGTAGCCGAGGGTGGAGAAGTAGTCGAGACCGGTCAGGCACATCACCCGCCACCACGGCCGGCCGTGGTCGGCGGCTTCGGGAGCCCCGTCCGCGTCCGGACCTTCCGGCCGATGTCCCGACCGGTGTTTCGTCTGGTCGGTCAGGCCTTCCAGGAGCCATGCCCTCAGGCGGCTCGGCTGGGCGGGGGTGGCCATCGGGGGTGCTCCTTCGTACGGCTTGGATCCGGCCATCGGTGCGACGGCTGGGCAAGCGTACGGAACTCGATCATTCGTGCACGCGCGCGATCTCATCCTGACGGGCCCCGTACGGCTGCGCACGGGCGGTTGCTCCGGTTGGCCGGAGGCGTGCGCTCCGCCTTGAACCCGCCTCCCACCTGCGCAGACGCGCCGATGCGGGGCCAACGGTCCGGCGCGCGGCAGGCCGGTGGCCGCGGCCGCTCTTGACGGCTCCTTAACGCCTCCCTAGCGATACCTTGACGGCCCGCCCGGCGGGAGAAACCCCAGGACAGCCCTCAAATCGATCGAATGTTCGAGTGGCGCGTTATGATGGGTGGGTGCGTACGATCTCCGGCCTCCAGGGCTCCCTCTTCGACCAGGGCGACGAGATCCGCCTCGGCCCGCTCTCGGGCCTGCGCCGCACCCGGCTCGGCTCCGGCGCCTGGGTCGACCACCTGCCCGGCTGGCTGGCCGGCGCCGACACGCTGTTCGAACGGCTGGCCGAGGACGTGCCGTGGCGGGCCGAGCGCCGCCAGATGTACGAGCGGGAGGTGGACGTGCCCCGCCTGCTCGCCTTCTACGACGAGGACGAGCCCCTGCCGCACCCGGTGCTCGCCGAGGCCCGCTCCACCCTGACCGGGCACTACGCCGCCGAGCTGGGGGAGCCCTTCACCACCGCGGGGCTCTGCCTGTACCGCGACGGCCGCGACAGCGTCGCCTGGCACGGCGACCGCATCGGCCGGTCCGCCACCGAGGACACCATGGTCGCGATCCTCTCGGTCGGCGACCCGCGCGATCTCGTGCTGCGCCCCCGCGACGGCGGCCCCACCCTGCTGCGCCTGCCGCTGGGGCACGGCGACCTCGTCGTGATGGGCGGCTCCTGCCAGCGGACCATGGAGCACGCCGTCCCCAAGTCCGCCCGCGCCGTCGGCCCGCGCATCAGCATCCAGTACCGCCCCCGCGGAGTCCGCTGACACCGGGCCGGGGCCCGCCCTGCGTCAGTAGCCGTAGACGCTCAGCTCGGTGATGGACGCGAAGACGTGCTCCCAGACTGCGGCGCCCGGCTCCTCCGGGTCGTCGGACTCCAGGACGCCCGGCTCCAGCTCCGCCACCTCGCAGCGGAACTCGCCGTGGCCGTCCTCCGCCGGGTACGGGTCCCAGCACGCCCCCATGAACCGCCGCACGGCCTCCAGGAGCCGTACGAACGTCTCGGTGTCCCGGGCGAGGGGGAACGGCCCCTCCCCCTCGCGGACCATCGACACCGCGCCCGTCCTGGGGTGGACGAACACCTCGCCCTCGTCGGCGTGGCCCATCTCGAACGTCCCCAGGTGCAGCAGGCCGCCGACTCCGGGCTCCGTCTCCCCGCACTCCGGTGCCCGCGGCGGCCCCTGCTCGGTCCAGGCGAGCCGGAAGGAGGTCACGCCCGCCGCCCAGTGGCGCGGCAGGCCCACCGCACCGATCAGCTCCCGGGTCGGGCCGTGGGTGAGCTCCGCGGGCAGCAGCGCCGGCGGTACCCGCACCGTCCAGTCCGCGCCGAACACCGCCTCCAGGCGGGCCGCGTCCAGCGGCGCCCCGCCGGGCGCCGGGCCCGCGAACCAGGGCTCGCCCGCACCCTCCTCCCACGCGGCGGAGTCGGCGCCCCCGGTGGGCCAGCCGGACGCGTCCACGGCCGCGTTGCGCTCCACCACCACGACCCCGCGCGCCTCGGTGAGCAGGAAGCGGCCCGCCCCGAGCGGCACGGGGTCCTCCCAGGTGCCGGGGCAGTGCAGGGCCCAGGCGTCCTCGTCCGGGTCGAAGAGGACCGGCTCGCCCTCCCCGGGCTCCTGCGTGCGCTCGGTGAACTCCCCGGCCGCGGGGGCCGGGCACGGTTCGCCGGTGGCCAGGTCGAACCAGCGCTCCTCGGTCCACAGCGACCAGACCTTCAGCAGGCTCCGGCCCCCCGGCCCGCCCGGCCCGCCCGGCCGGTCGAACACCTCGGCGGAGGCGTCCCCGCTGAGGTTCGGCACCGCCCGGAACGCCCCGACCGGCCGCCACCACGCCCAGACGGTGCGCCACGGCATGCCGGGCTCGTCCGCGGCGACCTGCTCGGCGTACGCGTCGTGCCCCAGCACCTTCGCGGCGAAGTGCAGCCACGAGGCGTATTCCGCCCGCGACACGTCCGCATGGCCGAAGACGGCCTCGGCCTGCGTGAAGACCTCGCGGCCGGTCCCGCCGCCGGCCTGCGGGCCGTACCATTCCCGCACCCGGGCGGCTCCGGCCTCCAGCAGGGCGGCGGGGGAGGGGGACCAGGCGTCACGATCTTCGAAAGGCATGCAGGACATGGTGTCAGCAGCCACCGACAGTGCCCGGTCCAGGAGGCGTTGGGGCCGCCGGCGGCGGTGCGGGGCGCTTGCGCGGTGCCCGGCCGAGGCCGCTACGCCGTGCCCGCCTTCTTCGCCACGGCGGGCTCCGCGGCCACCGCGGCCGCGCCGGGCCGTACGGCGGAGGCCGCCGCGTGCAGGGAACGCAGCGCCAGCAGCAGCACGCCGATGTCGTCGAGGTACACCGGGTCCGGGATCAGGTCCACGGGCGAGACGGTGTAGATCACCGCGACCCAGAAGAGCGCCTTGTCCCGCAGCGGGATCCCCGCGTCGAGCAGCAGGCGCCGCGCCGCGAAGACCCGTACGAGCAGCACCCCGGCGGCGATCGCCAGCCCGAGGGCGACGACCGCGGCGATCGTCAGCCAGACCGTTGCGTCCATGCCACCCCTATACCCCGTTCGGCCCGGTCATCCGTCGTCCGCGGGCCGGTCTTCGCTATCCGCCCTGGCCGCCGCGTTCGCGCAGCCGGCGGCTGACCTCGCCCAGCCCTTCCGCCAGCGTGTCGAGCTGCTCGGGGGTCAGGACGTCGAGCAGGGCCTCCCGGACCGTCGCGACATGGCCGGGGGCGGCCTCCTCCAGGCGGGCGCGGCCGGCGTCCGTGAGGACCGCGAAGACCCCGCGCACGTCGGAGGGGCAGCTGCGGCGGCGGACCAGGCCGGCCTTCTCCAGCTGGGTCACCTGGTAGGTCAGCCCGCTCTTCGAATTGATCAGGCCATTGGCCAGTTCCGTCATCCGCAGCTCGCGGTCCGGAGCCGCGGCGAGCCGTACGAGGATCTCGTACTGCGGGTGCGAGAGGCCGGAGTCGTCCTTGAGCTGCTGGTCGAGGCGGCGGTTCACCAGGGCGGAGGCGGCCAGGAAGCCGCTCCAGGCGCGCATCTCGCGCTCGTCCAGCCATCTCGTTTCAGCCATGCCCCCAGTTTACACGGGTTGTTCCAATTTGAATCAATGGTTAAGGTCGGGGCTGGCGGTTCGAATTTGAACAACTTCTGTGCTCCGTCCCCACCCGGACCGCCCGACCGGAAGGAATCCCCCATGACCAGCCCCTCCGTCACCGCGACGAAGCCGCAGGCCGCCGCACCGGCCGTCCCGCCCGCCCTCTCCACCTCCGCACACGACGCCGGCCTGCTCCTGCTCCGCGTCGTCCTCGGCCTCACCATGGCCGGCCACGGCACCCAGAAGCTCTTCGGCTGGTTCGGCGGCGGCGGCATCAGCGGCACCGGGCAGTTCTTCACCGCCAGCGGCTACCCCGCGGGCGACGTCATGGCCGTCGTCGCCGGTCTGACCGAGACCCTGGGCGGACTCGGCCTCGCCCTCGGGCTGCTCACCCCGCTCGCCGGAGCCGCGGTCGTCGGCACCATGATCAACGCGATCGCCGTCCACGGGGCCGGGTCGTTCTTCGCCCCCAAGGGCATCGAGTACGAGCTGCTGCTGACCGTCGCCGCCGCCGCGGTGGCCCTCACCGGCCCCGGCCGGTACGCCGCCGACCGCTTCCTGCCCGTACTGCGCAGCCACCGCCTCGTCCACGGCGCCCTCGCCGTCGCCCTCGGCGTGGTCATCGCGAGCGCACTGCTCCTCGTGCGCAGCTGACCGGCGCCCGCGGGAAGAGTGCCCGGGACCTCCCCTGATTGGACCCGGGCATTCGGGGGAACAGCGCTCAAATGACACAACCCATCGAAGACTACGCACTCATCGGCGACCTCATGACCAGCGGGCTCGTCGGCCGCGACGGGTCCATCGACTGGCTGTGCCTGCCCCGCTTCGACTCGCCCGCCTGCTTCGCGGCGCTCCTCGGTGACGAGGAGAACGGCCACTGGAGCATCACCCCGGCCGGTGCCGCCCCCGGCGTCCGGTGCACCCGCCGCGCCTACATCGACGGCTCACTGGTCCTGGAGTCCTACTGGGACACCCCGGACGGCGCCTCGTTCAAGGTCATCGACTTCATGCCGCAGCGCGACGACGCCCCCGACGTCATGCGCATCGTCGAGGGACTGTCGGGCGAGTCCGTCGTGCGCAGCGTCCTGCGCCTGCGGTTCGACTACGGCCACGTCGTCCCCTGGGTCCGGCGCTCCGACGGCGAGCGCGTCGCCGTCGCCGGCCCCGACTCCGCCTGGCTGCGCAGCGAACCGGCCGTGCCCACATGGGGCGAGGCCAACAGCACCCGCTCCGAGTTCACCGTCGGCCCCGGCGAACGGGTCGCCTTCGTCCTCACCTGGCACCCCTCGCACGAGCCGCGCCCCGCGACCGTCGACCCGTACCGGGCGCTCGAACAGAACCTCGCGGACTGGCGGGACTGGACCGCCCAGTGCACCTACGACGGCCCGTACCGGGAGGCGGTCACCCGCTCCCTGATCACCCTCAAGGCCCTCACCTACGCGCCGACCGGCGGCATCGCCGCCGCCGCGACGACCTCCCTCCCCGAGGAACTCGGCGGCGTCCGCAACTGGGACTACCGCTACTGCTGGCTGCGCGACTCCACCCTGACCCTCGGCTCCCTCCTGGAGACCGGATTCCACGACGAGGCCCGCGCCTGGCGGGCCTGGCTGCTGCGCGCGGTGGCCGGCGACCCCGCCGACCTGCAGATCATGTACGGCATCGGCGGCGAGCGGCGGATCCCCGAAACCGACCTGCCGTGGCTGCGCGGCTACGCCGACTCCGCCCCGGTCCGCGTCGGCAACGCGGCCGTGGACCAGCTCCAGCTCGACGTGTACGGGGAGGTCATCGACTCCCTCCACCTGGCCCGGGCGAACGGGCTGCCCACGGAGCGGCACGCCTGGCGGATCCAGCTCGCGCTCCTCGACTTCCTGGAGCGCAACTGGCGCCGGCCGGACGAGGGCCTGTGGGAGGTGCGCGGGCCGCGCCGGCACTTCGTGCACTCCAAGGTGATGGCCTGGGTCGCAGCGGACCGGGCCGTGCGCACCATGGAGGGCGACAGCGCACTGCCCGGCGACGTGCGGCGGTGGCGGCAGATGCGGGACGAGGTGCACCGGGACGTGCTGGAGAACGGCTTCGACCCCGTGCGGGGCACCTTCACGCAGTACTACGGCTCCCGGGAGCTCGACGCGGCCACCCTGCTCATCCCCCGGGTCGGGTTCCTGCCGCCCGACGACCCGCGCGTGATCGGCACGGTCGACGCGGTCCGCGCGGAACTCGGCGGCAACGGCCTGGTCCGCCGCTACAGCACCGAGGGCCCGTCGGTCGACGGGCTGCCCGGCGACGAAGGGGCCTTCCTCGCCTGTTCGTTCTGGCTGGCCGACGCGCTGCACGTGACCGGGCGGGACAAGGAGGCGCGCGAACTGTTCGAGCGGCTATTGGAGGTGCGCAACGACGTGGGACTGCTCGCCGAGGAGTACGACCCGGTGGCGGACCGCCAACTCGGCAACTTCCCGCAGGCGTTCAGCCACGTCGGGCTGGTGAACACGGCCATCACCCTGGGCCGGACCGCCTCCCCGCCCACGGCCTGACGTCAGGCGGGGTGGGCGGCCGCACGCCGGTGCAGGAGGTCCGCGGTCGTGGCGTCGGCCGGGAGGAAGGCCTCCAGGTGCAGTTCGGCCAGCGTGACGTCCACGGCCGTGGCGAACGAGGTCAGCGTCGTCAGCAGCCGGAGCTCGCCCTCGGCGGTCCGCAGCCGCAGCGGCACCGCGAAGCCGAGGTGGTCCGGGCCCGGCGGCGCCGCCGGTGGCAGGTAGCCCGTCAACTCCTCGATGAGGGAGTCGAGTTCCGGATCGGGATGGGCGGTGGCCCGGGCCCGCAGGCTCTCCGTGAT
>NZ_JBHYVA010000264.1:8577-10430 GCF_042750055.1 Streptomyces sp. NPDC059456 | reverse complement strand
TTCCACCGGGGCCCCGACAGGCTCCCCGCCGGACATGCCGCCCTGCAGCAGGGCAACATGGCCGCCCTCCGCGTCCTCGCCGGTGACCCGTACATGCACGACCCGAAGCTGCTCCGCCGTCTGCGGCGCGTCGACGTTCCCGCTCTCCTGCTCTGGGGTGAGAGCGACCGCATAGTCACTCCCGCCTACGGCGCGGCGTACGCCGGAGCCTTCGGAAACGGCCGGCTCCACGTCATCCCCGGGGCGGGCCACCTGCCGCAGGTGGAACAGCCGGAATCGACCTTCGCCGTGATCGATGCCTTCCTGCGCGAGACGGCCGCCGACCCCGTCGGGACTCGCCTGCCCGGGTAGCGTGAGCCGAGGCCGGTCGCTTCGGCTTCGGAGCGGGGGCGGTCCGACGGACGCAGACACGGCGTGGGGCGGGCAGAGCCTGGCGACGGCGGTGGTGCGGTGCCGTTCCTCGATGCCCCTGCCGAGCGGCGACCTCCGGAACGGTTCCGGCCGCAACCGCGTTGGACTCGGCGGGTGACCGTGACCGCGGTCCCCGGCTCGGAGGGGGAGGGTCTGTGCACACCGACACGGGGCCGGACAACCCGGCGCAGCGGCGCGTCGAGGAAGTCCTGGCGGAGCTGACGGAGTCGGGCGCGGAGCTCGGGGTGCAAGTGGCGGCCTGGTGCGACGGCGAGCTGGTGGTCGACGCGTGGGCGGGTACGGCCGACGTCACCGAGGGGCGGCCGATGGGGCCGGACACGCTGGTACCTGCCTGGTCGACCGGCAAGGGCGTGGCGGCGGCCCTGGTCGCGGTGCTGGTGGACCAGGGCCTGCTGGCGTACGAGGCGCCGGTGGCGCGGTACTGGCCGCGGTTCGGCGCGGCGGGGAAGGAGCGGATCACCCTGGGGCAGGTGCTCGGTCACATGGCAGGGTTGCCCCGGCTGCCGGCGGACGTGACCCCGGAGCGGCTGCTCGACCTGCCGGCCATGGCCGACTGGATCGCCGGGCAGCGGCCGCAGTGGGAACCCGGTAGTGCTTTCGGGTACCACGCCTGGACCTACGGGTTGCTGCTGGCCGAGATACTGCGCCGCGCCACCGGCCGGACCTGCGACCAGCTGCTGGATGATGAGCTGGCCGGTCCGCTCGGGATCGGTGACGAGCTGCTCTTCCACGTCCCCGGGCATCTGGCATCGCGGGTGGCCACCTGTGACGACGGCGGCTGGAGGGCGCGGCTGGAGCGCATGCCGCCCGGGGCGCCGTTCTTCGACTGCGTTCCCCGCGGGGTGCTGCCGGTGGCGGAGTTGGGCAACCGCGCCGACTTCCGGCGTACGGCACTGCCGGCCAACGGGATCATGACCGCGCGCGGGGCCGCCCGCCTGTACGCGGTGCTGGCCTGCGGTGGCGAGCTGGAGGGGATACGGCTGCTGTCGCCCGCGACCTTGAAGGAGGCCACGACGGGCTGGGTGAGCGGGGTGGACCGGATGATGGGCACCACCTGCACGATGGGCGGCGGATTCGTCATCGGGGACGGCGGGGCGAAGCCGGTGCGCCCGGCAGGCGGCTTCGGCCACAGCGGGTCGGGCGGCAGCACGGCTTTCGCCGACCCGGCGCATCGGTTCTCCTTCGCTCTGGTCAAGAACCGGATGACCGTGCCCGGCCTGGACGCGCGGCTGGCGAGCGAAATCCGTGCGGCGCTCGGCATCGCGGGCGACTGAGTGCCCCGGGCAGCGGGCCTGCGGCCCCCGGTCCAGGTCCGTGGGGGGGGGGGGGGGGGCGGCGCGGGCCGGGGGGGGGGCGGGGGGCGTGGCGCTGGCTCTGCGCGGCGGGGGGGGTGGGGTCGGGGGGGAGGGGGAGTCGCCGGG
>NZ_JBHYVA010000264.1:0-8567 GCF_042750055.1 Streptomyces sp. NPDC059456 | reverse complement strand
GGCGGGCGAGCGGGCGCGGGCCTGGCACGCAATTGGGGCGGGCCCCCGTTGCGCCGCGCCCGCCCCGACGTCGTGTCCGTCAGAGAATGCGCCAGGCGACGGCGTACGGCTGGGCGAACTGGGTGATGCGGAAGGCCCTGACGACGACCTCGGCCTCCCCGGCCGGGACGTTCTGCCAGTTGACCTGCTCGACGTTGTTGGCGCGGTCGAACCCGGGATCCGTGCCCATGTTGCCGTGACGCTCCTGGCCGCCTGCCCGGACGATCAGGTCGAGGTCGTTCTGCAGTGCCTTCCCGGGCGGATCCGTCCAGACGAGGGTGACCTTCAGGGCGTGGGCCGCCCCTTCCGGAATCGTGATGTGGAACGCCCGCTCTTCTCCCTGGTCCAGCTCCTTGGCATCGGTGAACCCCGCCCGGCCGGCATCGGTCGGCAGGACGACGGCGCGTTGGAGGTTGACGATGCCGAATCCGGAGCTGTTGTTCGGAGAGGCGCCCGTCTCGGACGGGCTGTACTGGCCGGGCAGCTCGTCGGCGCCGTTGATCAGCATGGCCTTGATGAGCGCCGCGCTGGGCTTCGGAGTGCCGTTCTTCACCAGCGTCTCGCGCAGCACCGCCACACAGCCGGCGACCAGCGGGGTGGCCATGCTCGTACCGCTGTCGAACATGAACGCCGGGTCCGTGGAGAGGCCGAACAGACCGTCGTCGGAGGCCAGCCGTGAGCGCGTCGAAAGGATCGCCGTGCCGGGAGCGACGACGTCGGGCTTGATCCGTCCCTCCTGGGTGGGGCCGCGACTGCTGAAGGCCGCCATCCCGGCGGGGTTGTCCGCCATCCTGTCACCGCGGATCGGCGGGGCGGGGTACGAGAGCGGCCTCAGGTCGTCGTAGGTGTGGGTGATCTGGGGGCGGTCGCCCTCGCTGGCGCCGACGGTGATGATGTTCTTGGCCCCGCTCTCCCCGCTGATGGCCCTCAGGTTGATGCGGCCGTCACCGTCGCGGTCGGTACCGTCGTTGCCCGCGGCGAAGCAGATGACGAAGTCCTTGTTGTCCCAGACGAACTGATCGGCCTCGCGCGCGGCCTTGTTGTACGGCAGGCCCGGGGTGACCGGACCCCATGAGTTGGTGTGGATCCGCGCCCCGTCCTCCACGAAGGGCGGCTCGAACAGGTCGTGCAGGTTCACGGGGATCCCGGACAGCGAGCCGTCGTCGGCCAGCAGGGACTGGAGCACCAGTCTCGCCTCCGGAGCCGTACCGGTGATGGCGCCGCCCGTGGCGGGCGACGTGCCGTCGCCGCCCATCGTCGCCGACATGCCGTCGCCGAGGACCGAGCCGGCCACATGGGTGCCGTGTCCGTCGGGGTCGTCCGTCTTCGCGGGGCTCGTACGGCCCAGGGCGACCAGGCGCTTGACGCGGCCGGTGAAGGCGGGGTGCACGTTGGTGGCGGACCCCTTGTCGAACCCGGTGTCGGCGACGCACACGATCTGGCCCTCGCCCCGGAACTTGGTGCCGTTGAGGGAGACGCGGGCGTGCATGAGGTTCGCCGCGACGGTGTTGTACAGCACTCGCTCGGGTACCTCCTCGATCTCCTTCACCTCGTCGAGCGCGGCCAGCGCGGACAGGTCCTCCTCACGGACCGTCACACGCACCTTGTCGTGGTCGGGCTGTACGTCGCCCGGGCTGACACCGGCGGCCGCCGCGATCCGGTCCCGGAGCCCGTCCACGCTCGCGTCGACGTCCTCGTGCAGGACGACGTCGATGGTCCGGGGCCGGGGACCCCCCGCCTCCAAGGGGTCGGCCAGCACGGCCACCCCCGGACGCAGCCGGTTCGACCGGAGCGACTGGGCGATCTTGAAGCCCTTGAAGTACACGTCGGCCCAGGTCACGAACGGCAGGGCGCGCACGGCGTCCAGATCCGTGGGCCGGAAGCCGCACAGATAGGTGTCGTCCGGAACGTATTCATGGATGACCACCCCGAGCCCCGCGAGTTCTTCCTTTTCTTCGGGGGTGGGCGGGTGCGTGGTCTGGACGAGGAGGTAGTTGGACGCGGTGGCGTCCTCGGACACCAGCGAGGCGGTGGCCAGATCATCGGCCTGCGCCAGCGGGTCCACCGTCACGCCGTTGATGGTGATACGGGACATGCCGAACTCCCGGAGCGTGTGGGCGTTGGCGAAGCTGCGCGCAGCCAGGCAGCGCTTGTTCTCCCCGGCAATGCCCCTGCGGGCGCCACCCGGTCGGAGCCCGTCCGGTCCGGTGGTGCGATGGGCGGCGCGTCACTTCCGTTCGGCCGACAGGCTAGACGGCGACTGCGTTCCGGCACGCGGATGACACGGGGAAGACACCCGTCCGGGTCTCCATGTTGCTCCGAAGCGGGCTTCCGGCATGCAGTCGTCGTCACGACACGACCGGCCTCGGACGTACGTCCCCGTATCCGGTGCAGTTGCGTGCTAGGGATTGCGAGCCAAAATAACCGAAATGAGAGGTATGTAACGATGCGTACAACTCTTCTCCGTGCGGCGACTGCGCTCGGTGCCGCGGCAGCGCTGGCCATCTGCGGCGCGGGCGCGGCCGGCGCCGACGGCGTGGGCAACTCAGGCATCGGCAACTCGGGTGTCGGGAACGCGGGAGTGTTCAACGGCGGCGTCGGCAACGCGGGCATCGCCAACTGGGGTGTGGGCAGCGCGGGCCTCGCCAACACCGGCGTCGGCAGCCACGGCATCGGGAACTCGGGCCTCGGCAGCTCCGGCATCGGCAACTGAGGACGGGTGCACGGACCCCGCACCACCGAGTACCGCAACGCGCCCGCCTGACACGGGGCCGGCACGCCCGGGCCGTCCGCTCCACCAGCGGCCGGCCCGGGCGCATGGCGTGCGGCCGGGCAGCCGGCCGACGCCCGCGAGCGCGGCCGGATCGGCGGACGACGCCGGTGGCACGGCATCGACGCCGCTGAGGCCGGTGCCGCTAGGCGGAACCGGAGGTGCCGGCCGGCGGGGCCTGCTGATAGAGCGCCACCAGTACGCCGTGCAGGGGCTGGCCTTCTGCATCTTCCTCGGCCTCGTCGACCAGTCGGGCGAGGGTCTCGCCGAGCTCTTTCGCCTTCGTGGGGCTGAGACGCAGGTGGCGCAGCGTCAGGTGGGTCTCGGCGGGGGAGAGGTCCAGCTCCTGGGCGAACGCGGCGAGCATCGCGGCGGTGCCTGCCGCCTGGGGCTCGGCGACGATCATGTGGCGGGCCGTGCGCTGGTAGTACTGCTCGGTGCCGCCGCGGACCTGGCGGGTCTCGGCGATGTGGACCAGCCCGGCTTCGCGGAGCACTTTGAGGTGGTGGGCCACGTTGCCCTTCTTCGCGTCGAGCTGCGCCGCGAGCTGTCTGACGGTGACAGGCCGGTGGCCCAGGGCGAAGAGCAACCGCTGCCGCAACGGGTGGGCGAGCGCCGCGAACTGCTCCGGCGCACCGATCTCCAGAACTTCCTCGGGGGGTGGCAGGTGGGGGCGCTGATCGTCCATACGGAAAGTGTCTAAAGTCTTTGACGCTTTGGCAAGGGAGATGCTCTACTTCCTGCCATGACCACTTCAACGAAGCTTCCGCCGGCCCCTGTTGTCGATGAGACGGCCCGGCTCCTCATCGAGCACTACGTCTTCCCCGAGATAGCCGAGCAGCTCGCCGGCGTCCTGCAGAGACGCCTCGCCGAAGGCGCCTACGACGTCGACGACGCCGAGGAGCTCGCCCGCCTGGTCACCGCGGACCTGCAGTCCGTCAACGGCGACCGGCACCTGAGGCTGAAGCACCACGTGGAGCCGGTCTCCCCGAAGGAGGGGGAGGCCACCCTGGCCGCCATGCGCCGGGACTTCGACGCCTCGCTGGGCGGTGCGCCGCGAGTGCAGCTGCTCGACGGGGGAGTGGCCGTGGTGGAGCTGGCGCCGATGCTGTTTCCGCTGGATTGGGCCGCCGAACCGCTGAGCGCCGCTCTCACCCTGGCCTCCCGTGCGCAGGCGCTGATCGTGGACCTCCGCGCCAACCGCGGCGGCGACCCGGACACGGTCGCCTTCGTGTGCAGCCACCTGCTCGACGAGCGCACCCACCTCAACACCATGCACTGGCGCGGCGGCGAGCGCAGCGAGCAGTCCTGGAGCCTGCCCCACGTTCCCGGCGCGCGCTTCGGCGGCAGCAAGCCGTTGTACGTGCTCGCCGGCGAGAGCACCTTCTCCGCCGCCGAAGAGCTGGCGTACGACCTCCAGCAGCTCGGCCGCGCCGTGGTCGTCGGCGAGCCCACCCGCGGCGGCGCGCATCCCTGCCAGGGCTGGACGGTGCACCCGCACCTGGAAGCCACCATCCCCGTCGGCCGGGCCGTCAACCCCGTCTCGGGCACGAACTGGGAGGGCACCGGCGTGCAGCCGGACGTCCCGTGCGCTGCCGCTGACTCCCTCGACCGCGCGCACGCGCTGGCCCTCGCCCGACTGGCAGGCTGACCCCGTCCACGTCATCGACGGCGCTGCGCGCAGCGCGGCTCCCCCTCCGGGGGAGCCCTCCCGCGGGCGGGCGGGCGGCTCGGCCGTTCGTCTCCTCCGAGGTGGTCGCGGCGCGGACCGTTCGCCGTTGGCGTTGTCTGCGGCCGGGCTTCACCGGCACGAGCTCGGATTCGGCGCAGTCCGCCCGGTGCCCCGGCCGACGACCCGGGCCGGTGGACGTCGGATGGTCGGGTGAACAGGTCCGGGTGCGGGCCGCCCTCCGCAACCCGTACGTGTCGTGCCCGTCGGCGCCGTCCGCGGCGCGCCGGAGCCCCCGGCTCAGGGCGCGGTGGCTTCCCAGGCCGCCTCGATCATCCGGAAGACCTCGTCCACCGTGGCCTCGGGATCGTCCGCCCGGCAGGCCAGCGCGTAGGCGTCGATGGCGAACCGCGCGGTGGCGCGGCAGGCCGTCGCACTCCGGGACAGCCGGGGATCGGCGGCCAGCGCCGCTGCCAGCGCCTGCGCGTGACGCAGGCTCATCGACTCCTCGTACTCCCGCAGGGCGGCTGACCCCTCGATCATGCGCCGGATGGGCGCGCTCCCCTCCGCCGTGCAGTGCCGCACCAGGGCCTGGACCTCGCGGTGCAGTGCCGGGATGACCGGCTCGTGCGCAGGCCGGCCGGTCACCGCTCCTGTGAGGCGCTGCTCGAAGTCCTGGTCGCGCTCGTACACCAGGGCCTCTTTCGAGGCGAAGTGGGCGAAGACGGTGGTGACGGCCACGTCGGCCTCGGCCGCCACGTCGCGGATGCCCACGGCGTCGTACCCGCGCTCCAGGAAGAGGCGCAGCGCGGTGTCGGCGATCTTCTGGCGGGTGGCGGCCTTCTTGCGTTCACGGCGTCCGGACGACTCGATCATGCCGTGACGCTACCAGGCTTGAAATCCTAACCGTTGTGAAAGCCTAACCGTTAGGGTTAGTTTCGCTGCATGAGGAAAATCAGCTTCGCCGAGTTCGGCGGTCCCGAGGTCCTGCAACTGGTGGAAGCCGAGGAGCCCCACGCGGGCCCCGGCCGAATACGCATCGCGGTACGGGCGGCGGGCGTCAACCCCGTCGACTGGAGGATCCGGGAGGGCCAGGTCCTGGGAGCCCATCCGGTGAAACTGCCCGCCGGGGTCGGACTGGACGCAGCCGGGGTGGTGGACGAGGTCGGCGAGGGCGTCGAGGGGGTCGAAGTCGGCGACCGCGTGTTCGGCGAAGGCGTCGACACGTACGCCGAATTCGCCGTGCTGTCGGCCTGGGCCCGGATGCCCGAGGGGCTGGCCTTCGAAGAGGCGGCCGGGTACCCGTCGGTGGTGGAGACCGCGCTGCGCATCATCCGCGAGGTCGGCGTGCGGCCCGGGCAGACGCTGCTGGCCAGCGGCGCGTCCGGCGGCGTCGGGTCGGCGGTGCTGCAGATCGCCCGCGCGCGCGGCATCACGGTGATCGGCACGGCCGGGGCTGCGAACCAGGACTACCTGCGCAGCCTCGGCGCCCTCGCCACGACCTACGGCGAGGGCTGGGTCGCACGGGTGCGCCGGCTCGGCCGGGTCGACGCGGCCCTCGACCTGGCCGGGTCGGGCGTGATCCGCGAACTCGTCGAGCTGACCGGGGACCCGCGCAAGGTCGTCTCCATCGCCGACCTCGGTGCGCCGCAGCTGGGCGTGCGGTTCTCCGGCGTGGCCGGCAGCGTGCCGGACGCGCTCGCCGAGGCCGTCGACCTCATCTCGCGGGGCAGGCTCCACATCCCGGTCGAGAAGTCATACGCGCTCACCGAGGCGGCGGCGGCGCACGCAGACAGCCGCGCCGGCCACACCCGGGGGCGCCGCGTCCTGGTCCTCTGAGCCGAGGCCCACCCCAGTACCCCAACACCCCACGCCGAACGGCCGGTTGCTCCTGCGCACCCCTTGGCGGCGTAGGACGAAACCTCGCATCGTAAACGCCCCCGTCCCCGCGGTCGGCGTTTTCCGCGGAGCCGGCGGAATGATCTGGGGTTTCGCCCGCGTCGCCCCCCGGCCGCTGCCATGCTTCCGCCGGTGTCACCAGGTCCCGCACCCGCGACGGCCCGGTGATACCGGCGAACGGTCGGCGGCTCCGTACGTGGGGCGGCGCTGTGGTTCGTCGTGCCGGAGCGTCCGGCCGCGGCTTCCCAGGAGTCCTCGTCTCCGGCCGCCGCCGGGCGCAGCTGAGAGGGGGAAGCTTCGATGTCATCGTTTGCCGTGGTGAGCGGACCGAGATCCAGGTGGCGCCACCGGCTGCCGGCCGTGGCCGTGTCGTCCGTGCTGGTCGCGGGCAGCCTGACGGTCCTGGCGGTTCCGGCGGCGGCCGACGGCGTGTGCGCCGCCCCGGTCGTGGCGGATGCCGTCACCACGATCACCTGTACGGCGGGTGGCCCGGGAAGCCTCACCGTGCCCGACGGCGTGTCCGGCGCCGTGGTCACCCTCGACGGCGCCGGAGGCGGGAACGCGGCCGACGGGACACCGGGCGGCAAGGGCGCGCACCTCGTGGCGGACGTCCTCGCGACTGCCGGGCAGACGTTCAACGTCACGGTCGGCCGCCGTGGCGCCAACGCCACGGCGAACGCGCAGTTCGGCGCACCCGGCTTCGGCGGC
Source organism: Streptomyces sp. NPDC059456 (assembly GCF_042750055.1). Lineage (NCBI taxonomy): Bacteria > Bacillati > Actinomycetota > Actinomycetes > Kitasatosporales > Streptomycetaceae > Streptomyces > Streptomyces sp. NPDC059456. The sequence goes on along the minus strand of NZ_JBHYVA010000264.1, from coordinate 1,482 downwards.
GGCCTCGTCGCGGTGACCACGGCCTCCAACGCGCCCTTGCTGACCGCGGGTTCGGGCGGTGGAGCGGGCGGAGCGGGCATCGGTTCCCGGGCCTACCCGGGAGCGGCCGGCGGTGACAGCGGCAGAGCGGGCGCCGACGGCCACGGCCTGGTCCCGGATGCGCAGGGCGGTACGGGCGGAGGCCCGGGCACCGGCACGGCGGGCGGGACGGCGGGGACGGGAGGGCAGGGCGCGGACAACGAGGGCGCGAACGGCTCGCCCGGCGCCTACCCGAACGGCTCGGGCGGCGCCGCCGCGCAGGGCGCGTTCAACCCGACCGGCGCCGGCGGCCGTGGCGGAGCGGGCTACGGAGGCGGCGGCCGGGGAGGTGCCGGCGGCCGGTACGGGACCACCGGGGGCGGAGGCGGCGGCGGAGGCGGCGGTTCCAGCCTGGTCTCCGGCACGGTCCCCGGCTCACCGGTCACCCTGACCGACGGGGCCAACGCCGGGGACGGCCGGATCGTATTCGCCTTCCACCGCGACGCACCCACGGTCACCGGGATCAGCCCGGCCACCGGCCCCGCGGCGGGCGGCACGGCGGTCACGGTCACCGGCACGTATCTGGCGGGCGCCGCCATCACCTTCGGCGCGGGCAACCCGGCCACCGGCATCTCCTGCACCCCGACCTCCTGCACCGCCACCGCGCCGGCCGGGACCGGAACGGTGGACGTACAAGCCACCACGCCCGCCGGCACCAGTGCCGCGTCCCCCGACGTCCGGTACACCTACCTCCCCGTACCCGTGGTGACCTCGCTCAGCCCCTCCGCAGGACCGACCGACGGCGGGACCGTCGTCACGGTCACCGGCACCGGCCTGAGCGGCGCCACCTCGCTCACCTTCGGCCCCGACAATCCGGCCGGCGCCCTCTCCTGCACCGCCACCACCTGCACGGCAACCGCACCCGCGCACGCCGCAGGCCCTGTCGACGTGCAGGTCACGACACCTGGCGGCACCAGCGCCGCGGTCGGCGCGGGCCGGTACACCTACCAGCTCCCGCCCGCCGACATCGACGTGGACCTGGCCGCACAGCCCGGCTTCAGCCTGCTCGTCCCGTACCTCACCTACACCCTGACCGCCCACAACACCGGCCCCGGTACGGTCACTTCGGCCACGCTCACCGCGACGCTGCCGCCGGGCTCCTCCGCCACCGCGCTGTCCCCGGGGTGCACCGCCATGGGCACCACCGTGACCTGCGGCTACGGAACCATCGCCGCCGGCGCCGGTTCCGCCAAGACGTTCCGGGTACCGCTGGGCCTGCTCTCGCTGGGCCGCGTCTCGGTCACCGCGACCCGTACGGCGTCCGCCCCGACCGACCCCAATCCGGTCAACGACACCGCGACCGCCGGCTGCACGGTCGTCTCCGTCATCCTGGCCACCTGCCCCTGACCCCGCACACCCCCGCCTCCAGACCCGGCCCCGGGGGGGGGGGGCCGCCCCCCCCCC
>NZ_JBHYVA010000263.1:0-10456 GCF_042750055.1 Streptomyces sp. NPDC059456 | reverse complement strand
TGGGCGTCTTGGTCGGGGTGTTGGTGGGGCGCTTCCCCGACGTCGCCGACGAGCTCCTCCACGATGTCCTCCAGGGTGACGACCCCGGCCGTGCCGCCGTACTCGTCGACGACGACGGCCATGGGCTGCTCGCTGCGCAGCCGCTCCAGCAGCGGCTGCACCGGCAGGGAGCCGGGCACCAGCAGCGGGGCGACGCAGATCCGGCTGACCGTGGTGCGGGCGCGCTCGGACTCGGCCACGGCGAGGGCGTCCTTGAGGTGGACGACGCCGGTGACCTCGTCGATGCGCTCCCGGTAGACCGGGAACCGGGACAGTCCGGTGGCGCGGGTCAGGTTGAGCACGTCGGCCGCGGTGGCCGTGTGCTGCAGGGCGCTGACCTTCACCCGGGGGGTCATGACGTGCTGGGCCGTGAGCTCGCCCAGCGACAGGGTCCGTACGAAGAGGTCGGCGGTGTCCTGTTCGAGGGCGCCGGCCTGGGCCGAATGGCGGACCAGGGAGACCAGTTCGCCGGGGGTGCGGGCCGAGGCCATCTCCTCGGCCGGCTCCACGCCGAGCGCCCGTACGAGACGGTTGGCCACGGCGTTGAGACCGGCGATGACCGGCCGGAAGGCGCGGGAGAAGACCTGTTGCGGACCGGCCACGAAGCGGGCGACCTGGAGCGGCCGGGAGACCGCCCAGTTCTTCGGGACGAGCTCGCCGACGACCATCTGGACGGCGGAGGCGAGCAGCATGCCGATGAAGACGGCGATGCCGGAGACGGCTCCCGCGGGCAGGCCGGTCGCCGCGAGCGGCCCGTCCAGCAGTCCGGCGAGGGCCGGTTCGGCGAGCATGCCGACCACGAGGGAGGTGATGGTGATGCCGAGCTGAGTGCCGGAGAGCTGGAAGGACAGCTCCCGCAGGGCCTCGACCACCGTGCGGGCACGGCGGTCGCCGTCGGCTGCGGCGCGTTCGGCCGCGGGGCGTTCGACGGTGACGAGGCCGAATTCGGCCGCCACGAAGAAGCCGTTGGCGAGGATCAGGGCGAATGCCGCCACGAGCAGAAGTAGCGGGGTGGTCATGCCGCCGCCTCCGTGGGGAGGGCGGCGCGGGTACTACCGGACGATCCGTCCATTGCTGGAGGGAGTCACTCCTCAAGTCGCAGGTGCCCACGGGCCTCAGGGTCCGGGGCCGGTGGGAGGGCGCACGGGTGCGCCCCGCCACCAGGGTAGTCACTGAGATCGCCGCCGCAATGGGACGCAGCCGTCGGCTGCGGCTCCGGTGGTTCGTCCGGCAGCCGCTCGAGGCCCGTTCGAGCCCCGTTCAGCGGCTGTTCGACGACCGTTCGAGGCCGGCGCGGCGGCGGCTCAGCGGTGGTGCGGCCCGGTTCCCCGGGCTTCGGCGAGCGCGCGCAGGGCGCGGGCGTCGCCGATGGCCTGCTGCCTGGCCACCCCGGGCTGGATGCCGAGGGCGGGCAGGCTCGTACCGTCGCTGAGGTCCAGGAACACCCACGGGTCGCCCGGGCGGAGGTTGACGCGCAGGATCTGCGCCCACTCCAGGCGGCGGGTGTTGGTCAGGTTCACGACGGTGACGCCCGCTTCGTCCGCGACCACCTTGGGGCGGCTGAGCAGGACGAGCACGGAGCTGAGCAGGACGGCGGTGAAGATGAAGCTGGCCCGCTCCCCGGAACCGAGGTTCTCCAGCAGGAGGGCGATCGCCGTGATGGTGGCGAACATGGCGAGCCCGACGCCCAGCAGGATGACCCGGGTGCGGGTCGGCCGGAAGGTGACCGGCAGGTCGGGCAGTGCGGGCTGGGCGGCGGACTCGGCCATGATGCTTGGTGATGCCTTCTGCGGGGGGACGTACGGGTCGGGGGACGTACGGGTCAGAGACGGCAGGCGTGGATCGAGGTGGTGAGGATCGCGCGCGCCCCGAGCTCGTACAGGTCGTCCATGATCCGCTGCGCCTCCTTGGCCGGGACCATCGCGCGGACGGCGACCCAGCCCTCGTTGTGCAGCGGGGAGACGGTCGGCGACTCCAGGCCCGGGGTGAGGGCGACGGCCCGCTCCAGGTGCTCGGCGCGGCAGTCGTAGTCCATCATCACGTAGCTGCGGGCCACCAGGACGCCCTGGAGGCGGCGCAGGAACTGCTGGGCCTGCGGGTTGTCGGCGGAGGCGCCGTTGCCGCGGATGACCACGGCCTCGGAGGTGAGGATCGGCTCGCCGATGACCTCCAGGCCGGCGTTGCGCAGGCTGGTGCCGGTCTCGACGACGTCCGCGATGACCTGGGCGACGCCGAGCTGGATGGCGGTCTCGACCGCGCCGTCGAGGTGGACGACGGAGGCGTCGATGCCCTGCTCGGCGAGGTGCTTGGCGACGATTCCCTCGTACGAGGTGGCGATCGTCATCCCGTGGAAGTCCTCGGGCCCCTTCGCGGTGCCGGGCTTGGTGGCGTAGCGGAAGGTGGAGCGGCCGAAGTTCAGCGGGAGGATCTCCTCCGCGCTGGCGCCGGAGTCGAGCAGCAGGTCACGGCCGGTGATGCCGATGTCGAGCTTGCCCGAGGCGACGTAGATCGCGATGTCCTTGGGGCGGAGGTAGAAGAACTCCACGCCGTTCTCGGGGTCGAGGACCACGAGCTCCTTGGACTCCTTGCGCTGGCGGTAGCCGGCCTCATGGAGCATCGCCGACGCCGCTCCGGAGAGTGAACCCTTGTTGGGGACGGCGATGCGCAGCATGGGGGCTTCCTTCAGTGCGTGGAGTGCGAAAGGTGTGGGCTGGGGGCGGGCGGGGGCCCGGTGGTGGAGGGCTCCGGCCTAGAGGTGCGCGTAGACGTCGTCGAGGGAGATCCCGCGCGCGACCATCATCACCTGGACGTGGTACAGCAGCTGGGAGATCTCCTCGGCGGCGGCTTCCTTGCCCTCGTACTCGGCGGCCATCCAGACCTCGGCGGCCTCCTCGACGATCTTCTTGCCGATCGCATGGACGCCCTTGCCGACGAGCTCGGCGGTGCGGGAGGTGCCGGGGTCGCCGTTGGCGGCCTTGAGCTGGAGCTCGGTGAAGAGCTCTTCGAAGCTCTTGGAGGGTGCGTTAGCCATGATGGTCCTCAGAATACGGGGTCCCCCGCCGCCACTCAGCGCCAGGGTTCGCTGACGGACCGCAGGGTCGCAGCGGTGGAGACGGCGGCGATGACCGCTTCGTGCCCCTTGTCCTCGTTCGACCCCTCGAGCCCGGCACGGTCCAGCGCCTGCTCGTCGTTGTCGCACGTCAGGACACCGAAGCCGACGGGGACTCCGGTGTCGATCGACACCTGTACCAGGCCCTGGGTGACGCCCTGGCAGACGTAGTCGAAGTGCGGGGTGCCGCCGCGGATGACGACTCCGAGGGCGACGATGGCATCGTAACCGCGACCGGCGAGTACCTTCGCCACGACCGGGAGCTCGAAGCTGCCGGGGACGCGGAGCAGGGTGGGCTCGTCGATGCCCAGCTCGTGCAGGGCCCGCAGGGCGCCGTCGACGAGGCCGTCCATGACCTTCTCGTGCCACTGGGCCGCGATGACGGCGACCCGGAGGTCTCCGCAGTTCCTGACACTCAGTTCGGGTGCGCCCTTGCCGCTCACAGCTGTGCTCCTCGTGCTTCGTGGGTCGTGGTTCGTCTTGCGTGGTGTGTGGTGCGTGGTGCGTGGTGTGGTGCGTTGTTGCCGGTGCGTGGTTACTGGTTGCCGCAGGTGCTCGCGGTCTGCTCCAGCCAGGGCAGGTCGTGCCCCATCCGGTCCCGCTTGGTGCGCAGGTACCGCAGATTGTGCTCGCCCGCCTCGGTGGGCATGGCCACCCGGTCGTTGACCGTGATGCCGTGCCGTACGAGCGCGGCGGACTTGTCGGGGTTGTTGGTCAGCAGCCGGACGCTCTTGACGCCGAGGTCGGCGAGGATCTGCGCGCCGGCAGCGTAGTCGCGGGCGTCGGCCGGGAGGCCGAGTTCGAGGTTGGCGTCCAGGGTGTCGCGGCCGCGCTCCTGGAGCTCGTACGCGCGCAGCTTGGACATCAGTCCGATGCCTCGGCCCTCGTGGCCGCGCAGGTAGACGACCACGCCGCGGCCCTCCTCCTTGATGCGGGCCATGGAGGCGTGCAGCTGGGGGCCGCAGTCGCAGCGCAGGGAGTGGAAGATGTCGCCGGTCAGGCATTCGGAGTGGACCCGGACCACGATGTCCGTGCCGTCGCCGATCTCTCCGTGGACGAGGGCCACGTGCTCGACGCCGTCGACGGTGGAACGGAACCCGTAGGCCGTGAAGTCGCCGTGCGCGGTCGGCAGGGTGACCTGGGCCTCGCGGCGCACGGTCGGCTCGGCGGAGCGGCGGTAGGCGATCAGGTCCTCGATGGAGATGATCGTCAGGCCGTGCTTGCGGGCGAAGGGGATCAGCTCCGGCAGGCGCAGCATGACGCCGTCCTCGCCGGCGATCTCCACGATCGCGCCGACGGGGCGCAGGCCCGCGAGACGGGCGAGGTCGACGGCGGCCTCGGTGTGGCCGTTGCGGACCAGGACGCCGCCGGGCTTGGCGCGCAGCGGGAAGACGTGGCCGGGGCGCACGAAGTCGGAGGGCTCGGAGACGCCGTCGGCGAGCATCCGCAGCGTGGTGGAGCGGTCGGCGGCCGAGATCCCGGTGGTGACGCCGTGGGCGGCACTGGCGTCGACGGAGACCGTGAAGGCGGTCTTCATCGACTCGGTGTTGTTCTGGACCATCTGGGGCAGTTCGAGCCGCTCCAGCTCGGGGCCCTCCATGGGGGCGCAGATCAGGCCGCGGCACTCGCTCATCATGAACGCGACGATCTCGGGGGTGGCCTTCTCGGCCGCGATGACGAGGTCGCCCTCGTTCTCGCGGTCCTCGTCGTCGACGACGACGACCGGCCGGCCGGCTGCGATGTCGCGGATGGCCTGCTCGACGGGGTCGAGCCGGAAGACGGCTTCGAGGACGGCGTCGATGTCGGGCACGGGCTTGAGGGTGGTCATGCCGTTGCTCCTTCCAGGGCCGGGGCGGGGGTGGTGCGCGAACGCTGGTACCAGTCGTGGGCGCCCCACAGGACGAGCGCGAAGTAGACGACGTAGACCAGGCCGGAGAAGGCCAGGCCGTTGGTGAAGGCGAGCGGGACGCCGACCAGGTCGACGAGGAGCCAGGCGAACCAGAACTCGACGAGGCCGCGGGCCTGGGCGACCATCGCGACGATCGTGCCGACGAAGATGTAGGCGTCGGCCCACGGGCTCCACGACAGGTTCGGGAAGAGCGTGAACAGGCCGCCGACGGCGAGGGTGCCGAGGGCCGCCCCGCCGAGGAGCAGTCCGCGCTCGGTCCAGGTGGCGGTGCGCACGGCCAGGGTGCCGTCCTGGGCCTGCTGCCGGCCGAGCTGCCAGGCGCGCCAGCCCCAGGCGGCCACGCCGATGACGAGGAGCTGCTTGCCGACGCCCCCGGCGAGGTGGGCGGAGGCGTAGGCGGCTATGAGGATCAGGCCGGACAGCAGCTGGGCGGGCCAGGTCCAGATGGAGCGGCGCCAGCCGAGGGCGAGGGCCGCCAGGCCCATCAGGTTGCCGATCATGTCGGACCAGATGACCTTCTGCCCGAAGACCGTGAAGGCCTCGGCGTTGAGCCACGTCAGGGCGCTCATCGGTCGGTCTCCTCGGCGTCGTCGGGGGTGGCGGTCAGCGGGTTGACGCCGGCGGCCAGCAGACGCTCGACGTACTTCGCGAGGACGTCCACTTCGAGGTTGACCGGGTCGCCGGGCTTCTTGATGCCGAGGGTGGTCAGCGCGAGGGTGGTGGGGATGAGGCTGATGCTGAAGCGGTCGGCGGCGGCCTCGACGACCGTGAGGCTGACGCCGTCCACGGTGATCGAGCCCTTCTCCACGACGTACCGCGCGAGGTTCGCCGGGAGGGAGACCTCGACGATCTCCCAGTGCTCGGAGGGTGTCCGGGAGAGGATCTCACCGGTGCCGTCGACGTGCCCCTGGACGAGGTGGCCGCCGAGCCGTCCGCCGAGGGCCATCGGGCGTTCCAGGTTGACCCGGGATCCGGCCCGCAGGGCACCGAGGCTGGAGCGGTTGAGGGTCTCCTGCATGACGTCGGCGGTGAACTCGCCGTCGGCGGTCTCCACGACGGTGAGGCAGACGCCGTTGACGGCGATGGAGTCGCCGTGCTTGGCGCCGTCGGTGACGACGGGGCCGCGCAGGCGGAAGCGGGAGGCCTCCGAGAGCTGCTCGACGGCGGTGACCTCGCCCAGTTCTTCGACGATTCCGGTGAACACTCAGTGCTCCTTGGGGGCGGTGGGGGTGCTGACGGCTTCGGGTACGGCGGTGATGCGCAGATCGGTGCCGACGCGGACGGCCTCGGTGATGTGGAGGCGTACCGCGCGGGCGATGTTGGTGATGCCGGCGTCGGCGAGGGCGGCGGGCCCGGAGCCGAGGAGTGCCGGGGCCAGGTAGCCGACGACGCGGTCGACGGCCCCGGCTTCGAGGAAGGCGCCCGCGAGGGTGGGGCCGCCTTCCAGGAGGACGGAGCGCACGCCGCGTGCGTACAGGGCGCCGAGCAGGTCGTGGACGGCGATGCGGCCGTCGTGCAGGGGCAGCCGCAGGAGGTCGGCGCCGGGCAGGTGCCGGGTGTCGGCGTCCTCGCCGACGACGAGCAGCGTGGGCGCGGCGTCGTCGAGGATGCGGGCGGCCGGCCGGAGGCCGGCGCGGGTGTCGACGGCGATGCGCAGCGGCTGGACGGCCCCGTCGACGCCGCGTACGGCCAGGTGCGGGTCGTCGGCGCGCAGGGTGCCGCCGCCCACGAGGACGGCGTCGGCCTCGGCGCGCAGCCGGTGGACGTCGGCGCGGGACTCGGGGCCGGTGATCCAGCGGCTGCTGCCGTCGGCGGCGGCGCTGCGGCCGTCGAGGGTGGCCGCGTACTTCCAGGTGACGTGCGGGCGGCCGAGGCGCACGGAGGTGAGCCAGGCGGCGTTTCCGGCCGCGGCCTCGGCTTCCAGGAAGCCGCCCTCGGCCTTGATCCCGGCGTCGCGCAGGGTGGTGGCGCCACCGCTGGCCTGCGGGTTCGGGTCCGGGACGGCGTAGACCACGCGGGTGATGCCGGCCTCGATCAAGGCCTGGGCGCAGGGCCCCGTGCGGCCGGTGTGGTTGCAGGGTTCGAGGGTGACGTAGGCGGTGCCGCCGCGGGCCGCTGCGCCTGCCGCGCGCAGGGCGTGGACCTCGGCGTGCGGGCCGCCTGCCCGCTGGTGCCAGCCCTCGCCGACGACGGTGCCCGCGGCATCGGTGATGACGCAGCCGACGATCGGGTTGGGGCTGGTGGAGCCGAGACCGCGGGCGGCGAGCTCGATGGCGCGGCGCATGGCCTGCACGTCGGCATCGGCGTCGTGCGGTGCGGGTACGGCGTGGTTCGCCACCGGGTCCTCCTGCCTCGATCGGGCACGGACTCCGGGGCCTGTCGGGATACGACAGATGAAGCGGTACAGCACACACGGGGACGCCGAGGCCGAAAAAACGGTCCGCCCGGACACATCCACAGGGATGCGCCGATGAACCGCCGACGGCGGCGTACCGGTGACTGGCCCGCCGCGCACTGCCTCCCATCCGGACTTTCACCGTCGGTCCAGGAATTTCACCTGGTCAACCGGCCGCTGGCTGCGGACGGGTCGCGGACTATACCGCCGGTTCGGAATTACACCGACCCCGGAGTGCGCTGCTTACTGGTACTGCTGCCAGTTTGCCACGGGTGATCCGGGGCCATGCGAGTGAGGTGCTGTGGCCTGGGTCACAGGGGGCGGTTCGCGCGGGAGTCCGTCACGTTGGACGGCGGTTGGTCCAGACCTATTGACGAGGTGGTCTAGTCCTCTTAACGTTCCCCTCATCCTCCCCGGGAGACAGCCCGTCAGATGTGCGCACGTCACGGGCCAACACGCACCACTTTTCCGCCTGTTGTGTCCCATGCGACCCGCCATCCCTCCCCTCCCCAGGAGGCACCATGCCGTCCCCCACCCGTACGAGAGCGATGCTCCTGGCATCCGGCGCCGCCATCGCCGGACTGCTCATGGGCGGGCTCTCCAGCGGCGTCTCACACGCTGCGGACAACGAGGGCTGTCGCCCGGACGGGCTGTACAAGACGCCCGGGGTCGACGTCCCGTACTGCTCGGTCTACGACTCCGAGGGCCGCGAGAAGATGGGCGCCGACCACCAGCGCCGCGTGATCGGATATTTCACCGGGTGGCGGACCGGCAAGGACGGCACCCCCGCCTACCTGGCCAACAACGTCCCGTGGTCCAAGGTCACCCACCTGAACTACGCCTTCGCCCACGTGGGCGCCGACAACAAGATCTCGGTCGGCACGGACGGCCCGGACAACGCCGCCACCGGGATGACCTGGCCGGGCGTGGCGGGCGCCGAGATGGACCCGGCCCTCCCCTACAAGGGCCATTTCAACCTGCTGAACAAATTCAAGAAGCAGTACCCGAACGTCAAGACGCTGATCTCGGTCGGCGGCTGGGCCGAGACCGGCGGCTACTTCGGGAACGACGGCAACCGCGTCGCGTCGGGCGGCTTCTACTCGATGGCCACCAACGCCGACGGCTCCGTCAACCAGGCCGGCATCGACACCTTCGCGGACTCCTCCGTCGAGTTCGTCCGGAAGTACGGCTTCAACGGCGTCGACATCGACTACGAGTACCCGACGACGATGAAGGACGCGGGCAACCCGCTGGACTGGCAGCTCTCCAACGCCCGCCGGGCCGGTCTCGTCCAGGGCTACGCCGCCCTGATGAAGTCGCTGCGCGAGAAGCTCGACCGCGCCGGCGCCGCCGACGGCAAGCACTACCTGCTCTCCGTCGCCGCCCCCTCCTCCGGATACCTGCTGCGGGGCATGGAGACGTTCCAGATGCAGAAGTACCTGGACTACGTCAACATCATGTCCTACGACCTGCACGGCGCGTGGAACGAGTACGTGGGCCCGAACGCCTCGCTCTTCGACGACGGCAAGGACGGCGAACTGGCCGCCGCCGGGGTCTACTCCACCTCCCAGTACGGCGGCATCGGCTACCTGAACTCCGACTGGGCCTACCACTACTTCCGCGGCTCGATGCCGGCGGGCCGCATCAACATGGGCCTGCCGTACTACACCCGCGGCTTCAAGAACGTGCAGGGCGGCACGGACGGGCTGTGGGGCAAGGCGCCCGCGACCAGCTGCCCGGCCGGCGCGGGTCTGACCAAGTGCGGTGACGGCGCGGTCGGCATCGACAACCTGTGGCACGACCTGGACACCAACGGGGTCGAGTCCCCGGCGGGCTCCAACCCGATGTGGCACGCGAAGAACCTGGAGAAGGGCGTCGTCGGCGACTACGTCACGAAGTACGGCTTCCCGGCGAACACCACGCTGACCGGCACCTACGTCCGCAAGTACGACTCCGCGCTGGTGGCACCGTGGCTGTGGAACGACCAGAAGAAGGTCTTCCTGTCGACGGAGGACGAGCAGTCCGTCGCCGCCAAGGCCGACTACGTGGTGAACAAGGGCATCGGCGGCACGATGGTCTGGGAGCTGGCCGGTGACTACGCGTACAACGCCGCCAAGGGCCAGTACGAGATGGGCGACACCCTCACCTCCCTGATGTACGACAAGTTCAAGGCGGCCTCCCCGTACGGCGCGAAGAAGGCCGGGAGCGCGCTGCCCGCCCAGGCGGTCGACATCAAGACGGAGTTCACCGAGTTCAAGCTGGGCGACTCCAACTACCCGATCACCCCGAAGCTCAAGATCACCAACAACACGAAGAGCACGCTGCCCGGCGGCACGGAGTTCCAGTTCGACTACGGGACCTCGGCCCCGGCCAACGCCTCCGACCAGTCCGGCTTCGGCACCAAGGTGGTCTCCACCGGGCACAGCGGCACCAACGTCGGCGGTCTGAAGGGCGACTTCCAGCGGGTCTCGCTGAAGCTGCCGGCCTGGCAGACGCTGGCCCCCGGCGCCTCGGTGGACCTGGCGTTCAACTACTACCTGCCGGTGTCCACGCCCTCCAACTGGACGGTGAACATCTCCGGCACCGCGTACGCCCTCGCCGGTGACCTGGCGCGCGGTACGACGGTGGTGGAGCCGGGCACGACCCAGCCCCCGACCACCCCGCCCACGACTCCCCCGACCACTCCGCCCACCACCACCCCGCCCACCACTCCGCCCACGACCCCGCCGACCACCCCTCCGGGCGGGACCTGCACGAACCCGGCGTACGTCGCGGGCACGGTCTACAACAGCGGGAACCTCGTCTCGCACAAGGGCCACACCTGGAAGGCCCAGTGGTGGACGCAGAACGAGGAGCCCGGCACCACCGGCGAGTGGGGCGTCTGGAAGGACCAGGGCGCCTGCTGACCCTCCTCGGACGGAGATCGGACGGCGAAGCGTTGGTAACCCAGGGACCAGCGGCCACCCCGCAACACCCCCAAGCGCCGCCCCCCCCCCCCCAGGCG
>NZ_JBHYVA010000262.1:0-10494 GCF_042750055.1 Streptomyces sp. NPDC059456 | reverse complement strand
CGCCCCCGCCGGGCGCCCCCGGGGACCGGGGGGGGGGGCCCACCGGGTCCGGCGCGCCGGCGTGTACCGTCGAGGAGCACCTCGACGATCCCGGCGTGGTGTCCCTGATCGCCTGCATCAGCGGCCTGCCGCTGGAGGCGGACGGGGAGGGCCGGGCCCGCGTGTCCGAGGACACCGACTCCCCCGCCCAGTGGTGGCACCTGGACCCCGCCGGCCCGGACGCCTGACCCGGGTCGCCCGGGCCCGTCTTTCGGGATCAGCTCACGCCGTGGGCGGGGGCGAGGGCTTCGAGGCGTTCGGCGAGGGCGAAGTCGGCGCCCGTGACGGCGTCGCCCGCGCTGTGCGTGTTCACCGACACCCGGACCGTGTTGTAGCCGAGGGTCAGGTCGGAGTGGTGGTTGAGCTCGTCCTGGACCGAGGCGATGTGGGCGACGAGCGCGCTCGCCGCGAAGTGGGTGCCCAGCCGGTAGGTGCGGATGATCCGGTCGTCCTCGAAGGCCCAGCCGGGGAGTTCCCGCAACCGGTCCTCGATCTCCTTCTGCGAAAGCGGCTCGTCTGCCATCGGCATGCTCCTTCACCGTTCGGTCCGGACTCGTTCTGACGTGGGGTCAAGGTTCCCACAGCGCCCGCCCGCGGGAAGGTTTCACGCCATGGTGCGTGCGGGTTCTTCCGTGCCTTCCCGGTCCGCCGCGGCGGCCCTGCGCCCCTGCGCCGGGACGTGACATTGCCGCCGGTTACGTCCTCGACCTGGGCCGAGCGGCCGCGTGCGCACCCTCGGCTAACGTCGGGGCATGACCTCAACCCCGTCCGTCGGATCCCTGCTGCGCACCTGGCGGGAGCGGCGCGGCATCAGCCAGCTGGAACTGGCGGGCCGCGCCGACTCCTCGTCCCGGCACATCAGCTTCATCGAGAACGGCCGGTCACGGCCGAGCAAGGACATGGTCCTGCGGCTCGCGGACCGCCTCGACGTGCCCGTCCGCGACCGCAACGCGCTGCTGCTGGCGGCGGGTCACGCCCCGCACTACGCGCAGACCCCGCTGGACGACCCGTCGATGGGGACGCTGCGCCAGGGCCTGGAGCGGCTGCTGACCGGCTACGAGCCGTATCCGGCGCTGGTCGTGGACGCCACGTACGACGTCATCGCCGCCAACCGCGGCATCGCGATGCTGCTCGACGGCCTGCCCGCGCACCTGCTGGCCCCGCCGCTGAACGCCATGCGGATCACCCTGCACCCCGAGGGGCTGGCGCCGAGGATCCTCAACCTCGCGGAGTGGCGCGGGCACCTGCTGGCCCAGATGGAGCGGCAGATCGCCCTGTCGCGGTCCGCGCCGCTGCGCGCGCTGTACGAGGAGGTGGCCGGCTATCCGGTCGCCGCGCGGCCCGGGGACGCCGGACCCGAACCCGAGGAGGCCGTCCCGTCCATCGCGCTGCCGCTGGTGATCGAGCACGACGGGCACCTGCTCTCCTTCGTGTCCTCGATCGCGACCTTCAACACGCCGATGGACGTGACCGTCGCCGAGCTGGCCATCGAGACCCTGCTCCCGGCCGACCCGGCGACGGTGAAGTACCTGCGCTCACTGGGCCCCTGAGGCGGAGCGCAGCGCCAGCCGCTGGCACAGGGCGAACGCGGCGACGGTGAGCGCCTGGGCCGGGATCCAGACCAGGGCGGCGGTGGTGGGCGCGTCCCACAGGAACAGGGAGACCAGACTGAGGGCCGTCCAGGCGCAGTTGGCCCCGATGACGCACCTGACCGCGGTCACCGGCGGCTCGCGGCGGGCGGCGAGCAGGCCGACCCCGGCCCCGTAGAGGGTAAGGAACAGGCCGAGTTCGAGCAGCGTGGTGTGACCGGCGCCGAGCAGCCGGCCGAGGGGGGCGGAGAAGAGGGCGTACGCGAGGCCGTTCCCGGCGGTGACCACGGCGTCGAGGGCCAGGAAGCGGCGCAGCGCGGTCTGCGGGACGGTGGTGCGGGCGATGCTGCCGAGCAGGGTCGCGGACATGGCGGATCAGCCTCCGTGGTGGTCGGGGGTCCGGACGGCCGGGGCGCGGCCGGACGGGGCGGTCGCGGCCGAACGTGCCGGTGGGACGCCGGTGGGACGGGTTCCGAGGCCGAGTGCGCGGCCTCGGGACCCGATGCCCCCACTGTGCCGCCGGACCGTTCCGGGGTCGATTACCCCTGAGGTCATGCCCGTTGTCGCGGGGGCGGGCGTGCCAACCTTCTTTGACGCGGATCGCAAGAAAGGTGGGGATTCTCCTGTCCGGGCGGCGGGCCGAGGGCTACGCTTCATCCAGCCGAAGCTCTCGAACGTCCTGTCGACATACGGAGAACCTCACGGTGCCAGCCGCCGCCCGACCCGACCTGGCCTCCGCCTGGGCCCGCGTCGAGGCGTTGGCCCAGCGGGCCGGCCGGGACCCGGCCGAGGTGCTGTGCCCGGAGCGGCTGAGCCGGCTGTGCGGGGGGGGGGGCGCGCGCGGCCCCCCGGGCGGGGCCGGGGCGGGGGCCCCCGCGCCCCCGCGCCCGCGGGGGGCCCGGGGGGCCGGGGGGGGGCGGACCCCCGCGCGGCCCGCGGCCCCCCCCGGCGCCCCCCGCGCGCGCGCGCGCGCGCGCGGCCCCGCCCCCGCCCCCCCCCGGCAGTGCCGTTGAGGGCGGAGCACCGATGCCGTGTGGCATGCCCGGTGGCCGGGGAGCATCCTGGAGGCCAGGCCGCCCGTGCAGCCGGACGCCGGCCCGCCGCCTGGTTGGAGGCAACAGGATGACCGTCGGAGGCCGCGCGGACCCGGACCGCTCGGAGAGCTTCGGGGAGGAACTGCTCGGGGTGCTCCTGGACGGGGCGCACGAGCTGCCGCCCCATCTGGTCGGCCCGCTGGTTGCGGAGACGATGGCCCGCATGGGGGGACGTGACCCGCAGATCCTTCTTCAGGACTACGGACAGCAACAGCTGGTCCCCCTGCCCGCCGACGGCGGGGCCGCCGGTGATCCGCAGCCCATCGACCGGTCCGAAGCCGGCCGGTGCTTCCTGGAGTCACGCCCCGTCGAAGTCCTGACGCCCGACGGCGTACGGATCCACCTGCCCCTGCTGGACGGCGGCGACCAGGTGGGGGTGCTCGCGGTCACCCTGGACGGGGTCGACGACGACTCCCGCCGCCTCCTGCGCAGGATCGCGGGCCTGGCGGCCGACCTGCTGCAGACCAAGAACGGCTACACGGACCTCTTCTTCCGGACCCGCCGCGGCGAACCGATGAGCGTGGCTGCGGAAATCCAGTGGTCCCTGTTGCCCCCGCTGTCGATGGTGATGCCGCACGTCGCGGTCGCCGGAGTTCTGGAGCCCGCCTACGCCGTGGCGGGGGACAGCTTCGACTACGCCCTGAACGGCGACGTCCTGCACCTCGCCATGGTCGACGCCATGGGGCACGGCCTGGACGCGGCCACGATGGCCACGGTGGCCATCGGCGCGTACCGCCACGCCCGCCGGATCAGCATCGAGCTGTCCGAGATCTACCTGTTCATGGACCGGGCCGTCGCGGAGCAGTTCGACCCGGACCACTTCGTGACCGCCCAGATGATGCGCCTGGACACGGACACGGGGCGCCTCCAGTGGGTCAACGCGGGGCATCCCGCGCCCATGCTGATCCGCGCGCACCGCGTCATACGCCGTCTGGACAGCCCCACGACCCTCCCCGTCGGCTTCGGAGGGGACCAGCCCCAGGTCAGCGCGGTGGCGCTGGAGCCTGGCGACCGCGTCCTGTGCTTCACCGACGGTCTGATCGAAGAACACGAAAGCGGGCAGGAGCAGTTCGGTGAGAAGCAGCTGATCGACTGGGTGAACCAGCTGGAGCAGGCCGACCACGGTATCCGCACGGTGGCCCGGGACCTGTCCCACACCCTCAAGAGGGCACGCGGCGAGACCACCTCCGACGATGCGTCGCTCGTCCTGTTCGAATGGCGTGGATGACGGACTGCCGTGCCGCAACGTGCGGGTAGGGACGGTGAACGGCGGACAACGAGAGACAGGAAGAGGCAACCGGAACGAAGCCCGTCGCCGGTCGTTCCTGCAGTTCAGAGGCCCTGCGCAGGGCTGCACCGCTGGGTACGGGGGGCGCGCAGGCCCTGGTCGGCGCCGCCGCATGCGTGAGCGATGCGTGAGCGGACGTGTTGACACGGCCGGGTCCGGCCTACTTCTCCTCAGGACGGGCTGACGACGATTTCGCGCTTGAGGATCTTCCCCGTGGGGCCCTTGGGCAGTTCGGTCGTGAAGGTGACGATACGGGGGTACTTGTACGCTGCCAACCGCTCCTTGACGTAGTCGCGGATCTCCTCGGCCGTCACATCGGCGCCGCTGCGGAGGACGATCACCGCCGCGACCTCCTCGCCGTGCACCTTGTGCGGCACGCCGACGACCGCGGCCTCGGCGACGGCGCAATGCCCGTACAGGACTTCCTCGACCTCCCGCGGGTACACGTTGTACCCGCCGCGGATGATCACGTCCTTCTTGCGGTCGACGATGAAGTAGAACCCTTCCCCGTCGACGCGGGCCAGATCGCCGCTGAGGAACCACCCGTCGCGTACTGCCTCCGCGGTCGCCGTCGGGCGGTTGAAGTAGCCCTTCATCACGTTCTCGCCGCGGATCGCGATCTCGCCGACCTCGCCCGGGCCGACCTCGGAGCCGTCTTCGGCGACGAGCTTCATCTCGACTCCGCGGATCGGCATCCCGATGGAGCCGGCCTTGCGCGGGCGGTCCGGGTGGTTGAAGGAAGCGACGGGCGACGTCTCCGAGAGGCCATAGCCCTCCAGCACGGTGGCGCCGAAGCGCCGTTCGAATTCGTGCAGCACTTCGACGGGGATGGCGGCGCCTCCCGAGACGGCCAGCCGCATCGAAGAGGCGTCGTACCCCTCGGGGAGTTCGGTGTGCAGCAGCGCCGAGTACATCGCCGGGACGCCGAGGAAGATGGTGACGTCGTCTCGGTGCATGACCTCCAGCGCCTGCTGCGGATCGAACCGCGGCAGCAGGGTCAGCGTCGCCCCCGCGGCCACTGCCGCGTTGAGAGCACAGGTCTGCCCGAACGCGTGGAACAACGGCAGGCCGCCGAACAGGACGTCGTGGGGGCCGACGCGCAGCAGGGTCTCGGCGGTGGTGGCCGTGTTCGAGACCAGGTTGCGGTGCGTCAGCTCGGCTCCTTTGGGCGTGCCGGTGGTGCCCGAGGTGTAGAGGATGAGCGCGGGATCGTTCTCCTCCCGGTCGACCGTGCCGGACAGCGGCTCGGCGGCCGTGAGCAGTTCGTGGAATGCAGAGGCCTCCGTCACCAGGCACTCGACCCCCACCTCGGCAGCGGCCTTTGCGACCTCCTCTGCGAACAGCGGATACGTCACGGCGACTTGGGTCCCGCAGTCGCGCAGGATGTGGGCCACCTCACGGGCCTTGAGCAGAGGGTTCATCGGCACGACCACGCCCCCGGCCCGGAGGATCCCGTAATAGACGACGGGGAACAGCGGCACGTTGGGCAGTGCCATGGCGATGCGGTCGCCCGGCCGCAGGCCGCGTTCCTGCAGGACTGCGGCGAACCTGGCGCTCGCGTCGTCCAGTTCGGCGTAGGTGAGGGTGACATCGTCGTGGCGCACGGCGACCCGGTCGCGGCAGGCGGTCGCGGAGTTCACCAGGATCGCGGCAAGGTTGGTCATGTCTGCAGTCTCCTTCTGTTCGGCTCAACCGTCGCCACGGTGCGGGCGGCGGTCGCGGCTTTCGTGGCCGGGGCGGGTGGCGTGCAGGCTCCTGGGCCGGATGACGTCACGGGAGGCGATCTCGCGACGCATCGCCTTGGCGCGTGGACCGCGGACGGCGGCAGTACCCGGTGGATCCGTGTCGCGGTGCCGGGCCAGCCGCAGCGGCAGCAGGTGGCGTCCGCGTTCGGGATCGTCGAAGTCCTCGAACTCCGGCCGGGCGTGCATGACCGAGTGGTTGTCGACCAGCAGCAGGTCGCCTGCTTCCAGGTGGAGGTCGAGCCGGAGGCGGGGGGAGTCGGCCAGGCTGTCCACCAGGTCGTACAGTTCCGTGTCCGCCGGTTCCGGCCGGGGCACCCCGGTCAGGCTCCGCGCGGCCTCCAGCCTGTCCCGGTCGTAGCGCATGCTCAATGCCGCGCCGTACCTGGTCGCGAGCGGGGCGGCCAGGTACGGGCGCTCGCCTGGCGCATGCTGGTCACGCCGGTCGAAGAAGTGGTTCCGGTACAGGCGCTGCACGAGGTCCGGCCGGAGGTCCGCGAGTGCGTTGTGGACGGCGGCGGAGCTGACGAGGGACGTGACTGCGTCCGAGCACGCCGGCCGGAGGCAGAGCAGACCGAGCAGATCCGACTCGTCGGTGTGGAACGGCACCCTCGCCCGCGTCCGGTAGCCGGTCGCCGTGGCGCCGGGCGCCGTACCTCCGGTGTCCCTCACGTGACGGAGAGCGTGGCCGTGCGGGTCCTGAGGGACGGGCCATCCCAGGTACTGGCCGATGGCCCGGAGTACCGCGCCGGCGTCCGCCTCGCTGAGCTCACGGACCGGGACGCCCTTGATCAGGACCCATCCCCGTCCGGATGCCAAGTCCTCGGCGGCACGCTCCAGCTCGCCGGCGAGCGCAGGAAGCGGGAAGTCGGCGGCGGCCGCCCTCGGCAGCGTGGTACCGCGTGGGCGGGCTGTGGTCAGCGCCGTCCTCAGTTCGGTGGTCTGCCGGGACGAGAGCCGCAGGACCCACTCGTCGCGGTCCGCCAGATCCGGGCCGTGCCAGACGGCCGGACCGGTGAAGGGCCCGCGCAGCCTGTCCCTGATGTCGATGACATTGGACATGTCCGCCTCCGTTTCATGACGAGCCGGTCCGGTCTGCCGGACCGGCCCGCAGGCGTGCGTGCCCGATCGCCGATCGCCGGGTTCCGCGTTGAGGGGATGCTAGGGCGCGCGGCGTCCCCGTGCTTGACGTGAGGAGACAGGAAACTTAACTTCTGGGGACCAACATCGGGAGCGTCCGCATGAGGCCTCTTGTCCGTACGGCAGCACTGAGCGGCTATGTCGAGCTGAGCCGTTCTGTCGGCATCGACCCGCACGCGCTGATGAAGCGCGAGGGTCTGGACACCGCCGACCTCGCCGTCCAGGATCGGTGGATCTCCGGCCCGGCCGTGGTTCGCCTCCTGGAACTCTCCGCAGCCGCCTCGCGCCACGACGACTTCGGTCTGCGCATGGCCGAATTGCGGCGCTTCTCCAATCTCGGCCCCATCAGCCTGGTCGTCCGGGAGGAGCCCGACGTACGCAGCGCGCTGGGACTGCTGCTGCGTCACGAGCACATGTACAACGAGCTCCTGCACGCCCGCCTGTCCGAACGGAACGGCCTGGCCACCATCAAGGTGGACCTCCGGCTCGGCGAGACGGCCCAGCCGGTCCGGCAGGCCATGGAACTGGCCGTGGGTGCCTTCACCCGCATTCTGCGAGGTTTCCTCGACACGCGGTGGCAACCGGTCTCGGTGTGGTTCGCACACAGTGCTCCGGCGGACGCCGGCAGGCACCGCAGCCTGTTCGGCCCCGGGCTGGAGTTCGACCGCGAGTTCAACGGCATCGTCTTCTACGCCGACGACCTCGACGCGCCCAACGCCATGGCGGATCCGCAACTGCGGAATTACGCCCGGCAGTACTTCGACGCGATCGCAGTTCCCAGAGACACCTCGGTGGTGGACCGGGTGCGCGAGCTCATCGAAGCCCTGCTGTCCACCGGCCGATGCTCGATCGAGCAGGTCGCTCGCAGCCTCGGGGTCGACCGGCGCACGGTCCACCGTCACCTGGCTCACTCGGGAGAGACGTTCTCCTCGCTGCTCAACGTCACACGGATGCGGCTCGCGGAGCAGTTCGTGGCCAACCCCCGCCGCTCGCTGACGGAGATCTCCGATGTCCTGGGCTTCTCGTCACTGAGCGCATTCTCCCGCTGGTTCCGGGAGCAGTTCGGGTGCAGCCCGAGGGAATGGCGCAAGGAGCAGGTCGGGCAGCAGGAGCCCCGCCAGGGCTGACAGCCGCAGCGCGACGCCCGGGCGGCGTCCCGGCATCCGGCCGGGCTGTCCCCAAATGGCAAGTCACCTGTCACCACGGGCCAAGCAGCAGTGGTCACCCGGCTCTACCGTGGCTGCACCGCTCAAGGCGGCTGCTGCCGGAGGTGAGCCGGGCCGTTCCCCTACGGCGCGCTCGCCTCCGGACCAGCCGATCGCAGTCGGGCCGGTGCGCCCGACGTCATCCCTCACCCGCCCCGGGCCCTGCCGCCGAGAGCCTCCGACAGCACAGGCCTCGCCGGTCACGGCGGGTGATCCTCCGTACGCGAAGGAGAAAAGCCATGCACTTCCACGACGACTCGCTCCTCCCCGAGAACCAGGAGAAGCTGGTCATCCAGGCCGCCCCTTACGGGCCGGAGTGGCTGCCCGGCGACGCCGACGACCTGCCCCTGACCATGGACGAGCACGTGCAGGCGGCCGTCGACTGCCACAACGCCGGCGCCACGGTGCTCCACATCCACGTGCGCGAGCTCGACGGCAAGGGCTCCAAGCGGATGTCCATGTTCAACGAGCTGCTCGGCCGGCTGCGCGAGGCCGTGCCGGACATGGTCCTCCAGATCGGCGGGTCGATCTCCTTCGCCCCCGAGGGCGAGGGAGGCGACGCCAAGTGGCTGGCCTACGACACCCGCCACCTGCTGGCCGACCTGACCCCCGCACCGGACCAGGTGACCATCGCGATCAACACCAGCCAGATGAACATCGTCGAGATCATGACCGACGACGACCTCGAGGGCACCTCGATCGCGAAGCCGGACTACTACCGGGCCTACCGTGACATGGTCGTCGAGGCCGGCCCCGACTTCTACCTGGAGCACCTCAAGCGCCTGCAGGGGAACGGCATCCAGCCGCACTTCCAGCTCGCCACCCTCGCCCAGCTCGAGACCGTGGAGCGGCTCATCCGCGCCGGCATCCACACGGGCCCCCTGATCCTCAACTACGTCGCGATCGGCGGCGGTTTCGCCGGACGGCACCCCGCCGACCTCATCGAGTTCGTCCGCCGCGTTCCGGACGGCGCCGTCCTCACCATCGAGAGCTCCATGCGCGCCGTGGCACCGATGAACGCGATCGCCATCGCTCTCGGCGTGCACGTCCGGGTGGGCAACGAGGACAACCTGTGGCGACGCAGGGGCGAGCGGATGTCCTCCGTCGAGCAAGTCGAGCAGATGGTCCAGATCGCGAACGCCCTCGGGCGCGACATCGCGACCGGTGCGGAAGCCAGGAAGATCTACAAGATCGGCGAGTACTACGCCGACACCGACGAGACCCTCGCCCGTCTCGGCATGGTCCCGAACCGCCGGCCGGGGCAGCGCGGCTTCATGCTGCGTGACGGTGCGCATTGATCTGGTCACCCGAGCCCGTACAGAAGCCCGCACGCAAGCCCGTACACGAGAAAAATCGGAGCAACCCGTGGCACATGCCGTCCGCTTCCATGAAACCGGTGGCCCCGACGTCCTGACGTGGGAGAAGGTCAACGTCGGCGACCCGGGCCCGGGCGAGGTGCGCATCCGGCACGTTGCCGTCGGCCTCAACTTCGCCGACACGTACTTCCGTTCCGGCCTCTATCCGGTCCGGCTGCCCGACGGAATCGGCGTCGAGGCCTCCGGTGTGGTCGAGGCCGTCGGGGAGGGCGTCACCCACGTCGCCGAAGGCGAACGTGTCACCTACACCGGCAGCCCGCTCGGGGCGTACAGCACGGAGCGGGTCATGCCCGCCTCGCACCTGATCAAGCTGCCGGACGAGATCGGCTGCGAGACCGCGGCCGCGATGACCATGCGCGGTCTCACCTCGGCGTACCTGCTCCGCCGGATCCATCCGCTGAAGGCCGGCGACAGCGTGCTGCTCCACGCTGCGGCGGGCGGCGTCGGCCTGATCGTTGCGCAGTGGGCCAAGCTGCTCGGCATCACCGTGATCGGAACGGTCTCCAGCGAGGAGAAGGCGGAGCTCGCCCGGACGCACGGCTGCGAGCACGTCATCAACCACCGGCGCGAGGACGTGGCCGAGCGGGTGCGCCGGCTCACCGACGGCGCCGGAGTGCCGGTCGTCCTCGACGGCGTCGGCAAGGACACCTTTGCCGGCTCGCTGGCCTCGCTGAAGCGCCGCGGCCTGCTGGTGTGCTTCGGTACGGCCTCCGGTCCGGTACCACCGATCAACGCCATGCAACTCGCCATGAGCGGCTCGCTGTTCGTGACCCGGCCTGCGCTGGCCGACTACATCGCCGACCCTGCGGAGCGCGACGCCCTGGCCGGCGAGCTGTTCGGCCACGTCTCTTCCGGTCGCATCAAGATCGAGATCAACCAGCGCTACTCCCTCGAGGACGCGGCACAGGCGCATCGCGATCTGGAGGCCGGACGAACCACGGGATCCTCCGTCTTCACCTTCTGAGTCCTCCGAGCCCTCCGAGTCCCGTGCGCACACGTTCCGAGGGCGACCACCGAGCAC
>NZ_JBHYVA010000261.1:1094-10534 GCF_042750055.1 Streptomyces sp. NPDC059456 | reverse complement strand
GGGGGGGGACCGCAGCCTTGCGTGGCGGGGGGCCCGGGGGCGCCGCCCCTGCCGGGGGTCGGCGGCCAGGCCCAGGTCGACCGGGTGGTTCTTGGCGATCTCGTAGGCGTTCAGGTCGATGTGGACGACCTTGGCGCCGGCCCGGAAGGGGCTCTCCAGCTCGGGGAACACCTCGGGGAAGACATAGGTGCCGACGATCAGCACCCCGTCCGCGGCGGCGACGAGCTCCCTGCTGTGCGGGCCGAACATGTGCCCCGTCTGGCCGCGGCGCAGCGGGTGCGAGGCCGCGATGTTCACCTCGGAGGAGTCCACCTCGTACACGTCGGCGCCCAGCAGTTCGGCGACGGCGGCCAGATCGCGCTGGGCCCCGGAGAGCGAGACCCCGTCCCCGACGAGGACCACGGGCCGCTCCGCGGAGGCCAGCAGCTCGGCCGCCCGCCCCACCGAGGCCGGCGAGGGCGTCACGTCCGTGAGCGGCACCGCGGCGGGCACGACGGGCTCGGAGTTCAGCTCGTCCAGCACGTCCATCGGCAGCGCCACGAAGACCGGGCCGCGCGGCGGGGTCAGGGCGATCTTGACGGCCCGCCGGACGGTGCGCAGTACGGAGTGCCGGTCGGTGACCCGCGTCGCGTACTTCGTCACCGGCTTCGCCATCGCCACCAGGTCGGACGCCATCTGCGCGTCCATCGCGTCGTAGCGGACGCCGGCGTCGCCGGCGACCACGACGAGCGGGGTGTGTCCGCGCAGGGACTGGTAGAGCATCCCGATGCCGTTGCCCAGCCCCACTCCGGAGTGCAGCTGGAGCAGGGCCGCGCCGCCGGTGGCCCGGGCGTAACCGTCGGCGATGCCGGCGGCCACGGTCTCCTGGAGGGCGAGGACGTAGTGGAAGTCCTCCGCCGCGTCCACCGCGTCGAGGAATCCCTGTTCCACCGTCCCCGGATTTCCGAACATCACATTCAGGCCGTCGGCCTTGAATTGCTCGATCAGCCTTTCCCGTCCGGGAGTGGCTTCGGAACTCATCGAAATCCCCCTCGTTTCCACGGGTTTTGCGATCACCACCCGTAGCGGGTGAGGCCTTCCTCCAGGACTTCCACGATCTTCTGCCCCGTGAGATACGAATCGGGGGTGGAACGGCCGGTCACGAACGGGTAGTCGACGATCACCGAAAGCGGGTGACCGAAATTCCCGTGGTACGCCCCGCGCGGCCCGGTGGCATCGCGCAGGATGTACTCCAGCGGGTACGGCGGCGGGCCCATGTTGAAGTCGGTACCGAGGAATCCGGTGCCGTCCTTGTAGTCGTACTCCTTGCAGTGCCCGGTGACGTGCTTGCCCCAGATGATGCTCTTGCGGTCGCCCCAGTCGCGGGCGAAGGCCAGGCAGGCCACGCCGTAGCACTCGGCCGCCACGACCTTGCCGGCCTTCTTGAAGGCCAGGATCAGGGCGTGCACGCGCTCGTTGTTGGCGAGGTCGACGATGGGGCCGCTGCCGCCGACGATCAGGACCGCGTCGTAGCCGGCGATGTCCGACTCCAGCTTGTCCAGATCGCGGTGGTACTGCTCCAGCTTGCGCAGATAGCCCTCGTCGCTCGTGTACGGGCGCTCCGGGACCCACGCCTCGATGTCGAGCGGCGAGTCCAGCCGGCTCGACTGCTCGAACTCCCGCCCCAGCCGGGCGTTCTCCTCGGTGGTGACCGAGCGTCCCAGTGGAGGGTCGATGAAGTTCGCGTCGAGGCTCGGCGGAAGAGCGTGCGCACGCTTTCCGGTCGGCGTGGCGAATACGACTTCGTAGCCCTGCTCATCGAACTTCGACACGGGGCCTATCAGTTCTTCGGCCCAGTAACCGTGTTCGGAGACAATGACCAGAATCTTTCTGCTCACGGATTCCTCCAGGCGCCGCCTGTTGTCGTTGGCGTCCACCACACTGCTTGTGTCCGAGGGCTCCGTCAAAGCGCCCGTACGCGACTTCGTGAGGTAGGCGGGCAGGTCGCGGGGGCACCTCAGGTAGTCGCTTCCGGAGGTCATGAAGTAGCCGCGGGACTTCGTGACTTCGGCTGAATCGCTGAACCATTGCGGGGGCACCGCCCTATGGTCTGGACGCGCCGTGAATCACGGGTGCGCGAAGGACCGAGGAGAGGGACGGGGACGATGACGACGGACCTGTTGTGCACACACATCGATCAGATACGTCCGGTGAAGCCGGGCACCGAGGGCTGCGAGGAGTGCCTCGTCCTCGGCGACACCTGGGTGCACCTGAGGATGTGCCTGAGCTGCGGGCACGTCGGATGCTGCGACTCCTCCAAGAACCGCCACGCCACCAGGCACTACCGCGGCACCGGGCACCCCATCGCCGCCTCGCACGAGCCCGGCGAGACCTGGGCCTGGTGCTACGCAGACAAGCTGATGCTGGACGCGGCATGAGCGCGGCCCCGGAGAGCGCCACCGCCCCCGCCACGGCGGCCGCGGCCGAGCGCGCCGAGAGCCGCAAGCCCGTCATCCTGGCCGTGGACGACGATCCGCAGGTGCTGCGGGCGGTCCGCCGCGACCTGCGCAGCGCGTACGGCGACCGCTACCGCGTGCTCGGCGCGTCCTCCGCCGCCGACGCCCTGAAGATCCTGGACTCCCTCGACGAGCGCGGCCACGACCCGGCGCTGTTCCTCGTGGACCAGCGGATGCCCGACGTGACCGGCGTGGAGTTCCTCCTGGAGGCCGTCAGCCGCTTCCCGGACGCCCGCCGCGTCCTGCTCACGGCGTACGCGGAGACGGACGCGGCGATCACCGCCATCAACCGGGTCCGGCTGGACTACTACCTGCTCAAGCCGTGGGACCCGCCGCACGAGCGGCTCTTCCCCGTCCTGGACGACCTGCTCTCCGACTGGCTGGCCACCTACCGCCCCGCCTACGACGGCATCATCGTCGCCGGCCACCTCGTCGCGCCCGGCACCCACGCCGTCCGGGACTTCTTCACCCGCAACGGCCAGCCGTTCCGCTTCCTCAACGTCGAGCGCGACCCCGAGGCCCTGACCCTGATCGCCGCCCAGCCCGGCGCGGCGCTCCCGCTCGTCCGCTTCCCGGACGGGGCGGTGCTCTCCGCGCCGTCGGACACCGAGCTCGCCCAGCGCCTGGGGCTGGCCACCACCGCGTCGCGCCCGCACTACGAGTGCGTCATCGTCGGCGCGGGTCCCGCGGGCCTGGCGGCCGGGGTCTACGCGGCCTCCGAGGGCCTGTCGACCCTGATGCTGGACTCCCGCGCGCCGGGCGGCCAGGCCGGCACCTCCAGCCTGATCGAGAACTACCTCGGCTTCCCCTCGGGCCTCTCGGGCGGCGACCTGACCCGGCGCGCCACCATCCAGGCCTCCCGGTTCGGCGCCGAGATCCTGCACCCGGTGGAGGTGGTCTCGCTGACCCGGGACGACCCGGCGAAGATCCTGACCCTGGCCGACGGCACGGAGATCAGCGCCGAAACGGTGCTGCTGGCCACCGGGGTCTCGTACAACCGCCTTCAGGCCCCGGGCGCGGACCGCTTCGAGGGCGCCGGGCTCTACTACGGCGCGGCCACCACGGAGAGCTCGGCGTGCATCTCCCAGCACGTGTTCATCGTGGGCGGCGCCAACTCGGCCGGGCAGGCGGCGGTGCACTTCGCCAAGTACGCGGCCCGCGTGACCATCCTGGTCCGCGCCGAATCGCTGGACGCGAGCATGTCCCGCTACCTGATCGACGAGATCGACCGCACCCCCAACATCGAGGTCAAGGTGCGTACGACCGTGGTCCGGCTGGACGGCGAGGAACACCTGGAGGAGCTGACCCTGCACGACGCGACGACGGGTGAGGACACCCGGGTGCCGGCCCGCTTCATGTTCACCTTCATCGGTGCCCGCCCGCACACCGACTGGCTGTCGGGCGTGGTCGAGCGCGACGAGTACGGCTTCGTCCTCACCGGCTCCGACCTGATCGCGAACGGCGGCGAACTCCCGGCGGAGTGGAGCCTGGAACGTGCCCCGTACCCGCTGGAGACCAGCGTCCCGGGCGTCTTCGCGGCCGGCGACGTCCGGGCCCACTCGGTCAAGCGCGTGGCGTCGGGCGTGGGCGAGGGCGCGATGGCGGTCTCGCTGATCCACCGGTACCGCTCGATGGGCTGAGAGCGAACACGATTCCCTTGCGATCAAGCGGAGAGCGGATGCAACGTTGATTACATGATTACAGCCGAGCAGAACGAGCAGCTTCGCGCGTGGTTCGCGGACCGCCTCCCGGTGGACGTGTACGAGTCCCTGACCGACGTGACGGTCGACCGCGAGGAGATCACGGTCGTCGGCGCCATCCCGGCGACCGAGTCGGTCAAGGAGTTCCGCGAACGCACCCGCGAACAGCGCATCGAGGTCGCACGGGAGGCGGAGGAGCTCTACCGCCGCAAGGTCGCCTGGGCCGTCCAGTCCGGCGACGACCGCATCCTGTTCACCCACCTGGCGGTCCCGGTCATGACGCGCCTGCGCCAGCCGGAGCGCCAGGTCCTCGACACCCTGGTCGCGGGCGGCGTCGCCCGCAGCCGGGCCGACGCCCTCGCCTGGTGCGTCCGCCTCGTCGGCCGCAACACGGACGAGTGGCTCACCGAACTCCGCGACTCCCTGGCCAAGGTCCAGCAGGTCCGCGCGGCGGGCCCCGACGTCACCGGCGAGTCCGACGCCTCCGATGCCCCCGACGCCACGGACTCCCAGAAGTCTGGGTCGGAATGAGGAAAGCCCTCCCCACCGGGGCATGATCACGCAAGTCTGACAGCGAGCCGACCGGCACCGATCACAGGGAGAGGCACGCCCCATGACCACCACCGTCGAATACATCCGCTACCGGATCGCATTGGACGACCAGCAGGCCTTCGAGGACTCGTACCGGCAGGCCGCGCAGGCCCTGGCCGCCTCGCCCGAGTGCATCGACTACGAGCTCGCCCGCTGCGAGGAGGAGAACGACCGGGAGCGCTACATCCTGCGCATCCGCTGGACGTCGGTCGACGCCCACCTCAACGGATTCCGCAAGGGCGAGCACTTCCCGGCGTTCTTCAGCGCGATCCGCCCGTACGTGAAGGCCATCGAGGAGATGCAGCACTACCGCGTCACCGACGTGGCCGGCCCCGGAAAGGCCGCACCCCAGTCATGAGCACCACACCCGGCACCACCCCCACCATCTACGAGTGGATGGGCGGAGCGGAGGCGATGAACCGCCTCACCGACGCCTTCTACGGGCACGCCCTGCAGGACGAGATCCTCGCCCCGGTGTTCGCGGGCATGGACTCGGAGCACCCCCGGCACGTCGCCGTCTGGCTGTCGGAGGTCTTCGGCGGCCCGGCGGAGTACACGGCCCACCACGGCGGCCACCAGCACATGGCCACCAAGCACCTGGGCCGCGGCATCACCGAACGGCAGCGCCGCCGCTGGGTGGACCTGCTGATGGACACGGCGGACGAGGTCGGCCTCCCGACGGACCCCGAATTCCGCGCGGTGTTCGCGTACTACATCGAGTGGGGCACCCGCATGGCCCTGATCTACTCGGGCCCCAACCCCCCGCCGGTGGACGCGGCCAAGATCCCCGTCTGGTCCTGGGGCCAAACACCCCCGTGGATCCCGAAGAGCTAGTCCCGTGCGGGGCAGAGCCGACCCCTCTGCCCCCACACCCCACGAACCACCCACCCGACCCGCCCGCCACGTGAGCCCCGGAGTCCGACCCGTCAGCCCCTCCGGCGCTTGAGGACCGGGGTCCGGGGCGAGTCCCGGGCCCGTCTGCCCGTCCGGCGCCTGAGCACCGGGGTCCGGAGCGGAGCCCGGGCTCTTCAGCCCGTCCGGCGTTTGAGGACCAGGGTCCGGGGCGGAGCCCCGGGATACGGCGAAAGGGCGGGGCGGGGAGAGCACCGCGCAGCGGCACCCCACCCCCGGCTCACCGGCCCGACGGCCTCGGCGTCCCGCTCCCACCGACCGGCGGCTCACCCGGCAGCGGTCCATCCTGCGGCGGCCCGGCCGCCGCCCCCGGCTCGGCGACGAGTACGGCCAACGCCCCCTCCTCCGCGTCCCGCCAGTACTCCGCCGCCCCCTCCAGGACCTCCCCGAGCGTCGCCCACTCCCCCGGCCGCGCCCCCGCGTACGACGACCACGAGGTCACGACCAGCAGCCGCCCCGGAGCGGCCGGCAGCCACGACAGGTCGGTCAGCGCATCGGCCAGCGCGTCCCAGTTCCCCCCGAACCACGCCGGCACGTCCAGGGCCGCCCCCCACCGCCGCAGCAGCTCGGCCTTGCCGTGCACACCGCCCAGGTCCACCCGTAGCGTCGTCCAGCCCGCCTTCTCGGCCGCGGCCAGCGCCGGAGCGAGCGGCTGCGGATCCAGGGTCATCGCAGGACCGCCTTGAAGGTCTCGTAGTGGTCGTCCGTGTAGAAGTACTCGCCACCCTCACCGGTGACGAGCCGCCGCGCTCCGCGGTCGCGTTCACCGGGGGTCTTCACGGTGAACTCGTGGTAGTAGCCGCGTTTCTGCCGTGGCAGGGCCTTCTCGAAGTTCCCGAAGACGGTCCCGTCCTGCCGGTACGGGTACGGCCCGCCCTTGTCGATCAGCGCGAGCACGTCCCGGGCCTGCGCCGGCAGCGCGTCGGCCCGTACGGTGGCCATCCCCTTGGCCCAGGCGGGCGCCGAGGCCCGCCCCGGGGCCGGTACCGCCCCGGTGGCATCAGTCCCCGAGCTCACTCCGGCCGCGGCGGACGGCGACGCGGTCTTGCCACCACCACACCCCGCCACGCCGATCAGCGCGACGCACAGGAACAGCGCGCCCACCACGCACCGCAGCAACGACCGGGGCACGTCCCTGAAGATCATGCACCGATCGTGCCAAATATCCGATTCGCTCGCGAATCGCGCGGTGACGGTGGCCTCGCAGGCGACAGCCTCAGAGCGCGGCCATCTTGGTGTAAGGACTCAGAATTCTCTTCTGGACCGACCCGAAGTCGACCAGGACGGCGATCCCCTCCTCGATACCGACGACACGGCCCAGGCCGTGCTCGTCGTGAGAGACCCGGTCGCCGACGCTGAACTGCCGGAGCGGCGGTTCCACGGGGGCCTTGAACGGGCTGGACGGCAAATGGCGGCGAGGTACTGCTGACTTTGTCATTGGGACCAGTATGCGCCCCGCAGGGCGCCCCACGGCCCGCCGTTCGGATCTCAATTGCGGCACCATCCGCCCCGGCACCCCCGCGGGACCGCGCGCCGCGCCGCCCGCCGGGCCGGATCAGTCGTCCGGGTCGGCCCGGTCCAGCGCGGGCCGCAGCCCCGGAGCCGACTCGGTGAGCAGGTAGTCCGCGACGGCCGTGTCCGTGACCAGGCTGGTCACGAGCCCGGACCGGAGCACCGCCCCGATCGCGGAGGCCTTGCGCAGCCCGCCGGCGATGGCCACCACCTCGGGGATGCGGCGCAGCCGGTCGGCCTCGACGGTGATGCAGCGCTCGCCGAGGTCCCGCCCGACACGCCGCCCCTCCGCATCGAACAAATGGGCGGACATTTCGGCTGCGACACCGAGCGAGGCGTAGTGCGCCCGCTCCTCGTCGGTGAGCATGTCGTGGACGGTCGAGATGCCGGGCTCCCACGAGCCGATCGACACCGCCGCGACCGTCACCTTGTCGAAGTACTCGAAGGCCCGGGCGATGCCCGTCTGGTTCCGCAGCGCGGCCGCCGTCGCCGGATCGGGGAGCAGCATCGGCGCGTAGATCGGGTGCGCGTCGCCGCCCGAGACCTGGGCGGCCCGCCGCACGGCCTCCACGGAGCCGCGCTCGGCCGTACCGGCGTCGTACACGCCGGTCAGCTGCACCACGGTGCACTGCGGCAGCCGGTGCAGGGAGGCGGCCATGTGGATGGTCGACCGCCCCCAGGCCAGGCCCAGTACGTCGCCCTCGTTGACGAGCTCGCCGAGCAGGTCGGCCGCGACCGCACCCAGGTTCTCCGGGTCCGGCGCGTCCTCGGTCGCGTCGGCCGGGGACTCGACCACCACCGCGTGCCGCAGCCCGTACCGGGCCCGCAGCGCGTCGGAACGCTCCGCGTCGAGCTCGGCGGGCACCCGGATCTCGATCCGTACGAGGTCACGCTCCAGGGCGGTCTCCAGGACCCGGGCCACCTTGAAGCGGCTCACGCCGAACTCCTCGGCGATCTGGATCTTGGACTTTCCCTCCAGGTAGAAGCGGCGGGCCATGGCCGCCGCCTGCACCAGCTCCGCGGGTCCCATCCGCAGGGCTGACCGTCCCGCCGACATTGCAGACACCGCGTTCTCCTCACTGCTGTTCACACTCTCGACTCGCCGTTCATCCTGTCAGATCCGGCGGCCGTTGATCAGCCTGGACAGCTCCCGTTCACCGAGCTGTTCACCAACCCTCGTTTCAGTGGTCACAAGCCCAGGGCGCCGCGGCGATCGCGACGTCGGCCTGCTCGCGCAGGGTACGCACGGCTGCGGCCGGGTCGACCGCCCCGTAGACCGCGCTTCCCGCGACGAACACGTCGGCGCCGGCCTCGGCGCAGCGCTCGATGGTCGTGGCCGAGACCCCGCCGTCGACCTGGAGCCACAGCTCCAGGCCGTGCTTGGCGATCAGCTCCCGGGTCCGGCGGATCTTGGGGAGCATGATGTCGAGGAAGGGCTGGCCGCCGAAGCCCGGCTCGACCGTCATGATCAGCAGCATGTCGAGCTCGGGGAGGATGTCCTCGTACTGCTCGATCGGCGTGGCGGGCTTGAGCGCCATGGACGCCCGCGCCCCCTTGGCCCGGATCTCCCGCGCGAGCCGCACGGGGGCGGCGGCGGCCTCGGCGTGGAAGGTGACCGATCCCGCACCGGCCTCGACGTACTGCGGGGCCCAGCGGTCCGGGTCCTCGATCATGAGGTGCAGGTCCAGCGGGATGTCCGTGGCGCGGCTCAGGGACTCCACGACGGGCATACCGAGGGTGAGGTTCGGGACGAAATGGTTGTCCATGACGTCGACGTGCAGCCAGTCGGCCCCTTCTACGGCCTTCGCCTCCTCGGCGAGGCGGGCGAAGTCGGCGGACAGGATGCTGGGATAAATCTGAGCGGCCATGCCCCAAGCCTGCCATGCCCCCGCGCACTTCCGGCCACGACCCCGCATCTCGAGACTCGCGTAGCCGCACTTAACGGATCACGAGGAACGCTCAAGCGTTGCTTGGGGATGGCGGGGCGGTGGTGACGGGGGCGGTGGTGACGGGGTGGGGCGGAACACCGGGGGCGGATGCGGGGCGAGGCGGGGTCGGCGGGGTGGGGCGGGGGACGGTCGGGCGGAGCTGGGGAGCGGGGCGGGGGACGGTCGGGTGGATCGGCGGACTCGGTACCGGAGTGGTCGGGCGGGATACGGGGGGCGGGGTCCGAGCGGGGCGGTGTCGGAGTGGGTCCGGGGGCGTGGGGCGCCCCCCCACCCGCAACACC
>NZ_JBHYVA010000261.1:0-1085 GCF_042750055.1 Streptomyces sp. NPDC059456 | reverse complement strand
GCCAGTCCACTGTCCTTCCGTGCCGCGCCGGTCCCTCAAGGGCGCTCCTTCGTCGCGTCGCTACGCGATGGCCTTCGGCCACCCTTGACCGACCGTCCCGTCCCGGAATGCCATAAGACTGCCGGGAAGCCCCCGAAGGATGGCCAGGGGGTACATAACCAGGGACGGGCCCATCACAGATCCGGGCCAGGAGCCCCCGTCCATCCCGAGTTCCCTTCCCGGGACCGCCCAGCCAGCCGGTAATGACGCGCAGGGAGAGGCACGGCCCCCATGCGGGGCCCAGAGAAGGCCTTTCCGGACCCGGGTCGGGTCAAGCCGCACGAGACAGCGACCAGCACCCCATCCCAGTAGCCCTGGGCCCGCAAACGCCCCAGATCGCTACGCGCTTCTCCCGGCTTAGCGTCCGACGCCCGTCTGTGCCCGGCCATAAGCCGCCCAGTCGTCGGATATTGGGGGCTTTGGGGGCGTCTGCGGGCTGTCTGAGGCGAAAAGCGGGCGAGAGGGAGTCTGATGCCGGATCTTCCAACCCCTCACTCCAGTAGAGCGTCTCTCGACTCTCAACTGGCGACCAAAAGGGACAAACAGCCCGCTGTCGCATGCTGGGTGAGGTGATGACGGTCGTGGGCGGCCTATGTCCAGCCACAGACGGTCGGCGGACGCTAAGCCGGCAGGAGCGCGTAGCGATTTGGGGCGTCCTCGGGCCCATTCCTCCTCGGATGGGCTTGTGGGCGTTGCCTGGTGCAGGTTGACCCGGCCGGGGCCCGGAAAAGCCTTCCATGGGCCCCGAAGGGGAGCCATACCCCTCCCTACGCACCATCGTCGGCTGACTGGCCGGTCCTGGTGAGCCGGGTGCGGACGGACAGGGGCCACCGGCCCGGATCTGTGATGGGCCCGCCCCTGGTTATGTACCCCCTGGCCATCCTTCGGGGGCTTCCCGACAGTCTTATGGCATTCCGGGACGGGACGGTCGGTCAAGGGTGGCCGAAGGCCATCGCGAAGCGACGCGACGAAGGAGCGCCCTTGAGGGACCGGCACGGCACGGAAGGACAGTGGACTGGCGGGACGCCCCCGGACCCACACCCACA
>NZ_JBHYVA010000260.1:3880-10552 GCF_042750055.1 Streptomyces sp. NPDC059456 | reverse complement strand
CCGGGCGGGGGCGTTGTTGTGGCCCGCCCCCCTGTGTACCGGGTCCTGCCCCCCCGGCCGCAACCGGGTGATCGGGGCCAGCGGTCCGCGCTCCGGGTCGAGCGGGTCGGCGGCGCGCGCGGCCAGCAGCGCGTCGAAGCCGTCGGCGGGGGTGTCGACGATGACCAGCTCCGGTACGGGCGCACCGGACGGGCGGGTGGTCACCTGACCGTCGGTCACCGTCCACCGGGAGCGGAGGGCCTCGTGACGGCCCATCACCTCACGCACCGCACGCGCCAGGACACCGGCGTCCACTCCGCCGCGCAGCCGCGCGGCGCGCGTCACGGCGTAGCGGGAATCGCCGGCCGAGGAGTGCTCCAGGAACCACAGCGCCTGCTGCCCGGCCGAGACCGTCGGTACGGGGCCCTCACCGGAGGCGGCGTCCTGAGCACCGGGCGTGGTGGTCTGGCCGGAAGACGTGCCCGGCCCGATCGCGGGAGCCTTCTCCATATCGGGGGCGCCGCCGCGCACCGCCTGCTCCAGATCGCCGACCGTGGCGTCGTGCAGCAGCTCCTCCAGCGGGACGGTGAGGCCGAAGCGCTCCTGGAGGGCGTGCTGGAGCTGGACCGAACGCAGCGAGTCCAACCCCAGCTCCGCCAGCGCCCGGCCGGCCGGAAGGGCGGCGACCTCCGGCACGCCCAGCACCTCGCCCAACAGCGTCAGGAGTGCGTCGCCCGGCCCGGTGGCCGGCTGGGCGCGCGGCGTCGCGGATTGCGGCCGGTCCGCGGCGCCGGCGTCCACCGGGGACTCCAGTCGGAGGGCGCCGGAGCGGTAGGCCTCCCGGCAGGCGCGTCGGCGGATCTTGCCGCTGGACGTCTTGGGAATGGTGCCCCGGCGGACCAGAACCAGGTGGTCCAAGCGCAGACCGTGCCGGCGGGCCACTTCGGCATGGACCGCGGGCAGGATGCCGGGGCCGGCATCGCCCCGGACCTCGGCCACCACGACCAGCCGCTCGCCGACGGTGAAGGCCGCGACGCAGCCCTTCCTGATCGCGGGAGACGCCCGCTCGACCGTGGACTCGATGTCCTGCGGGAAGTGGTTGCGCCCGCGCACCACGATGACGTCCTTCGAGCGCCCTGCGACGTGCAGCCGGCCGCCCGCGAGGAAACCGAGGTCCCCCGTACGCAGATACGGTCCTTCGCCGTCCGTCGTCCGAGCCGCGAACAGCTCGGCATTGACCTCGGGCTGCTCCCAGTACCCGGCGCCGATGCTGGGGTCGGCGGCGCGTATCCAGACCTCGCCCAGATCGCCGTCGGGGACCGGCGTGCCGTCCGCCCCGACGATCAGCAGCGTGTCGGGCGGGGCGCCGCAGCTGACCGCCCTCTCGCCGTCGCCGCCCGGGACCGGCGCCGAGCCGGGGGCGTCGGTGGAGTTCTCGGCCGCGACCAGCAGCGTGGACTCCGCCAGCCCGTAGCTGGGCGTCATCGCGCCGGGGCGGAAGCCCGCCGGGGCGAAGTGCGCCGAGAAGGAGGCGACGGTGTCCGGCCGTACCGGCTCACCGCCGTTGATGGCCGTCCGCCAGGCCGTCAGGTCCAGTCCGCTCAGGTCGTCCGCCGAGACCTTGCGCACCGCCAGTTCGTAGGCGAAGTTCGGCGCCGCACTGATCGTCGCGCCGAAGCCGGACACGGCCCGCAGCCAGCGGACCGGGCTCTCCAGGAAGGCCAGCGGCGAAAGCAGGACGCAGGTGGCCCCCAGATGGAGCGGGTGGAGCACCGAACCGATGAGGCCCATGTCGTGGTAAAGCGGCAGCCAGCTGACGACGACGCCGTGTTCGTCCTGCCCGTAGGTCTCCCGCATCCGCTCCTGGTTGGCGGCCAGTTGGCGGTGGCTGACGACGACCCCGCGCGGAGTGCCGGTGGAGCCGGAGGTGAACTGGAGCAGCGCGGGCGCCTCGGCGTCGACGTCGGGCGCGCTCCAGTCCGCCGGCGCCCGCTCCGAGCGGTCCCGTGGGCCCAGGACCACCGCGTCGGGCGTTTTGGCGGTGATCTCCTCCATGGCCCTTGGCAGGTCGGTGAGGACGGCCACCGGCCGGGTCGCCGCGGCGATGTCCCGGGCGGTGTCGATCTCGCGCCTGCCGACCGGCGGGTAGACGGGCACCGCGACGAACCCCGCGTACCAGCAGCCGAGCAGGTCGACGACGAATGCGAGCCCCGGCGTGTGGGCGAGCACGGCCCTGCTGCCCGGTTCCCCCACGGCACCGAGCCGCGCGGCGGACGCCCTCGCCGCCGCGTCGAGCTGGGCGTACGTCAGGGAGTCCGTGACGTTCTCACCGTCGCCGAGGAAGCGGAAGGCGATCTTGTCCGGACTGTGCCGGGCATGGGCGCGCAGCCGGTCGGTCAGCGTCGTGAGGGGCGACGGAGGCGAGAAGGACGTCATCAGCGGGTCTCCCGTCGGAGGACGGTCAGGAGGAGACAGGGCCGGCAAGGCGCCGTTGACCGTTTCCGGTGGTTGTTCCGGTCGCCCGGCGGACGTCATCCCCGGGGGCGGGGGCCGCCCGCCGCATGCGCCGTCCAGCGGGCCATCAGATCGGCGGTGATCCCGTCGGGAGTGAGCCCGCAGGCGGCCCTCAGGTCCGGTACGGAGCCGTGCGGCAGGTAGTCGTGGGGCACCGCGAACAGTCGTACCGGGGTGTCGACGTCCTCGTCGGCGAGCCGCTCGCGCACCGCGGTGCCCAGGCCGCCGCGGATCCAGTGGTCCTCGATGACACAGACCAACCGGTGCTCCCGGGCAAGGCCGGGCAGCCGCTCGTCGAGCGGTTCGATCCAGCGGGCGTTGGCCGACCCGGCCGGCACACCGGCGGCGCGCAGCCGGGCGGCCACCTCGGTGGCGCAGGGCAGCAGATCGCCGGCACCGATGACCAGGACACCGCCGGGGGCCGGTTCGACCTGCCAGCCGGCCATGCCGCCGTCTTCACCGCGGTCCCCGTCGCCGTCCTCCGGCAGCCCGGGGTCGTCGATCGCCTTCCCGTACCGGATGGCCACCGGCCCCGGATGCCGGACGGCGGCTCTCAGCAGGCCGCGCAGCTCGGCGGCGGTCGACGGGGTGGCGATCGCCATGCCGGGGATCTGGCGCAGCAGCGCGAAGTCCCCGAGCCCGTGGTGGGAGGCGCCGTCTCCGCCGGTGATCCCGGCCCGGTCGATGACCACCACGACCGGCAGGCGGTGCAGCCCGATGTCGAACAGCAGCTGGTCCTGGGCCCGGTTGAGGAAGGAGGAGTGGATGGACAGCACCGGGCGGCGACCCGCCATGGCCAGTCCGGCGGCGAGTCCCGTGGCGTGCTGCTCGGCGATCCCGACGTCGTGGAAACGGTCGGGGTAGCGCTCCTGGAAGACGTCGAGTCCCGACGGGCCTCCCATGGCGGGTGTGATCACCACCAGGTCCGGGTCCTCGGCGGCGAGTTCCACGAGGCAGGGGCCCAGGACCGAACCGGCCGGCACCCGGCCCGGCGCCGGCGGGTACTGGCGTCCGGTACCGGCGTCGAACGGTCCCACGCCGTGCATGTGCTCGGTACGGTCGTCCACGGCGGGCGCGTAGCCGCGGCCCTTCTGCGTCCTGACGTGCACCAGCAGGGGACCGCGCTCGGCTCCGGCGTCGGACAGGACCTTCTCCAGGGCGCTCAGGTCGTGTCCGTCGACGGGCCCGAGGTAGCGGATCCCCAGCGCCTCGAAGACACCGGGCGCAACGCCCGCCTGTAACTCCCGCATGTGCCGGGCCAGCGCGCCGGTGGTGGGCGCGTAGCTGCGCGTGTTGTCGTTCAGCACGATGGTGACGTCGAGCCCGCGGTCGCCGATGTCGTTGAGCGCCTCCAGCGCCATGCCCGCGGTGAGCGAGCCGTCGCCGGTCACGGTCACCACCCGTCGGTGGCGGTCGGCCGGACGCGCCGCGAACGCGGTGGCGAGCCCGGCGGCGTAGGAGAGGGAAGTCCCGGCGTGCGAGTTCTCCACCCAGTCGTGCTTGCTCTCGGTCCGGCTCGGATAGCCGGACAGTCCGTTCAGCGCGCGCAGCGACCCGAAGGCCCCTGCCCTGCCGGTCACCATCTTGTGTACGTACGCCTGGTGACCGGTGTCCCACAGGATGACGTCGTCGGGGCTGCGGAAGACCCGGTGCAGCGCGATCGTCAACTCGACGACGCCGAGGTTCGATCCCAGGTGCCCGCCGTTGGCGGAGACGCTGCGGACGAGCAGTTCGCGCACCCGCGCCGCCACACCGGGCAGGTCCTCCGGCTCCATCCGGCGCAGGGTATCGGGCATCCAAGCGTCAAGGGCGGTCATGAATCAGAGCCTCCGGCGCCGAGTCGAGGGTCAGCAGTTGGTCGGTCCTGCGGCAGGTCAGCTGCCCCAGTCCTGGTCCAGGAGGTGACGGGTGTGGGCGCCGCGGTATCCCAGCAGCATGCCCAGACGCGGTTGGTCGGTGCGGTTCGGCGGGCTGTCGTGCACCACCAGTCCGCTGTGTATGGCCGCCGATCCGGCCGGCAGCACCGCGCGCACGGTGTTCTCGGCGTCGTGGTCGACCATGTCGTCGCGCACCTTGAGCCCGAAGGGGGCGGGGACGTGGGGCAGCAGACCGCCCAGGTGCGACCCGGTCCAGTACTTCACCGCCCCGTTCTCCTCCGTGGCGTCGGTGAGGGCGATCCACAAGTGCACCACGTCCATCGGCTCCACCGGCAGGAACACGCAGTCCTGGTGGGGCGCGACGCTGGAGCCGACCCGCGCGTACTTGTTGAAGGTCTCCACGACGTACAGCTCGGGTTCGTAGCCGACGATCGCGGCGACCAGTTGTTTGAAGAACGGACGATTGCCGAGTTCGTTGAAATACTCGTCGACC
The DNA here is from genome assembly GCF_042750055.1 of Streptomyces sp. NPDC059456. NCBI lineage: Bacteria > Bacillati > Actinomycetota > Actinomycetes > Kitasatosporales > Streptomycetaceae > Streptomyces > Streptomyces sp. NPDC059456. The sequence goes on along the minus strand of NZ_JBHYVA010000260.1, from coordinate 5,689 downwards.
TGGTCCATGAAATAGCAACTGCGCAGTGAGACACCGTCGTCCTCGTACCTCACGGTCTTGTCGCGGACCGCCTGCGGCAGATTGGGAATCACGTAGCGGTTGTACCGGGACACGTGGAAGCGGACCTCCGCGACCTCCTCGTGGGTCAGCAGGGGACCCACCGTCGCGACGCCGTCCTGCGCGTAACGGGCGGCGAGGGACTCGGTGTCGTAGTCGGCGAGGGTGCGGGCGGCGGAAGGGCTCACCGGATCAGACCTCGGTCGTGGTCTCGGCGGCGCCGGAACCGGTCTGCTCCTCGTGCTGTTCGTCGGCCTTGCCCTGCTCGGCCTCCTGAAGTGACTTCAGGTAGAGCTCGCGCACCTTCTTCAGTTCCTCGTCATTCAGAAAACGAGAGAATGAGTTCGGCATGGTGACTTCTCCCCGAAAGTCGATAGGACACTGCGAACGCGGATCAAACCAGCAGCCCGCGTCGCAAGTGAGGGCGAACGCGGGGGTGGGACGTGGCCTCCGGAGCCTGATCGAGTGCGGAGTCAGCGTAGCCCAGCGGTCACCGGATTGTCTTTAGACCATTCAAGCCGAGCCGCAGGGCGGAATGTCTCGCCGCCGCCCATCGCCGCCCGAGCGCTCCACCCGCGTCTTCGTCCGGGCCGATGGCGGCCATGCGGGATGGCCGGACGAGGACTCGTCCGTCGTCAGTCAGGCCGGCGGGCGGTTCTGAGGAAGTGGGGGCCGACGGGGCCCGGCGGCCCGTGGTACCGGCGAGAACGCGCCGCAGAGGAGTCGGGAACCAGCTCTTGATCCGCTCGGCCCAGTCCGCCTCACTCATGGGCGGCCCGCCCGGGGTCATCCCGGCCACCTCCGCTGGCACCAGGTACTTCCTGATCGTCTTGCGGTCCACCCCCAGCGAAGTGGCCGGCTGGTTCTTCGGCCGGCCCGCGTGCCAGTGGACGTAGATCTCGACGATGTCGACCACGGTGTCTCACCCCCGGACACGGCCGTCTCCTGACCTTGCGCGCCGCAACACCGGTACGGGCGCGACGCAGCCGAACCGGCTCCGCACATCTGGTCCGCACCTACCTTGCCGGGGTACCACCATGACGACGGCAGCGAGAACCTGCGCAGGACCTGCGGCCATCTCCTGTTCCTCGATGGCCGCGGCGTCATCCTCGACCCCCTTGACGGCCTCCAGGACGCTCCGGTCATCCGTGTCCTCTTCCTCCACGCCCCCGAGCGCACCGCCAGCCGCCGTACCAGTGCCCCGCATAGCCGCCGATGCCAAACTTGCTGGTCATACACGCAGGGGCACGACATGATGCAGGAACACCCGTCCGATGAGAGGACTGCACCTCATGGCCCTGCCCGCCCTGACCCCTGCTCAAAGAGCTGAAGCCCTCCGGAAGGCTGCCGCCGTCCGCAAGGAACGCGGCGAACTGATGGCTGCGCTGAAAGCCGGTGACCTTCTGCTGGCGACACTGCTGGAGCGCGAGGACTCCGTGGTCGGCAAGGTCAGGGTTCGCCGCGTCCTCGAATCGCTGCCCGGCATCGGTTCTGTTCGCGCCGGCCAACTCCTCGCCGACCTGGGAATTTCCGAGACTCGCCGTGTGCAGGGCCTCGGCGCCAACCAGCGGGAGCGGCTCCTCGCACTCTTCCCCCGCCAGACCTGACAGCAGACCGGCCGCAGGCCGGCTACTACCGCGCTCCGGCCCGTTCACCTGGGCGGGTGCGGGGGGTGTTTGGCGCGCTGGGCGGCTCCCGGTGGGATACCCCCCCACCGCGCACTTGTTAGGGGCGCGCCCGCACCCCCGGGTC
>NZ_JBHYVA010000260.1:0-3870 GCF_042750055.1 Streptomyces sp. NPDC059456 | reverse complement strand
CCCCGGGGGCGGGGCTCCCCCCACTCTCCCCCCCCCCGACCTCCACCCCCCCGGCCCGCCGGCGGGATACACCCCCTCTCGCCCCGGTACTCCTGGCCGAGAGCGGGGGTTCTTTGCGGCACTGGCCGGATCCCGATGGATTCCCACCACTCCGCGATCTTGATCGGGCCGAGCCCGAACCCGCGGTACGCCTTGTCAAACCAGACCCGGTCCGGGATCAGCAGATCACCCGTCGGCGCATCGAGGGCCCGCTCGAACTCGCGGTCGTATTCGTTGTTCCCGTCGCAGATGGCCTCCGCGGCGCTCAGCAGCTGGCCGTGGCGCTGGCGCAGTCCTGCCAAGCGGCCGTCACCCTCGTATCGCTCCTGATGGGCGTGGCGCGTTGACGACAACTCCTAGCGGCGGACCGACCGCCAGATGTGTTCGGGCAGTGCGGCGGCGGCTTCCTTCATGTCCAGATCCCCTACGGTAAGCCAGCGGCGCACGACACCGATGACCGGCCCTAGCACGAGGGATTCGATCATGGGGGCGGAGAGTTTGGCGAGTTCGCCGGTTTCGCCTGGCAATGAGCCCGGATGGTTCCTTCCTCGCCGCACCCAGCGGCAGCCCCGAGGACGGAGGCATCACACTGTGGGCCCTGCCGTCCGGCAAGGAGCTCATCTCCGTGCCGACCGGCCGCACGCACGCCGCCGACATCGCCATGCACCCAGACGGCCGCCCCCTCGCCACCTCTGCCTCCGACGGCAAGACGTACTCCACCGTGCAACTTTGGAACATCAAACGACGGACCCCATGACCGCCGCATGCACGCGCCCGGCGCCAGCTCGTGCGGGTGCTCGACTTGCCACCGCCCGACCGGTCGGCAGCTACACGGACCCCCGCGCCGGTAGGCGGCCCAGATGCCGAACAGCTACCGCAACGGCCAGTTGCCGTACACCGGCCGGCGACACCTCGCACGCCGATCCCGGGCGCTCCAACCAGCCGCGATGACCCATCGCCGCAACCGTCCCCGGCCGTCCTGCACGCACTGCCGTTCCTTGCCGCTCAAGCCGCGGCGAGCCCGAGTCCGAAGAGCGGACCCGCTTCGGTCAGACCGAAGAGCCGGATCACGCTCGGCGCGTCCACGTGGACCAGCACGAAGGTTGCTTACCGGTGCCGGGCTGCGGCACGGGCCTTCAAGGGAAGCGTGGAGCGGTGTTCCTCCGTTTCGGCCGCGCCCTGTTGGTCCTGGTCGCCGAGCACACCTCGTGCCGGTTCACAGTGCGATGACGATTTTGCCGTGAACATGCCTCTGGGCCTGCATCGTTACGGCTTCGCGAATCCGCTCGACCGGGAAGGTCGCCGCGATCGCAACCGTGATTCCGCCGGTACAGATCGCGTCGGCGATGCTTTCCAGGGCGCCGGGACCCGCATCGAGGGCGCCCATCTTGCGCACGCCGGGCGGCGGGGCGGGGCCGTCGGCCACGACGGAGATCCGCTCGGGTGCCACGCCCAGCTTGAGCGCGGTCTCGGCGGCCTCCCTTCCGAACAGGTCGGTTGCGGCGGTGACCTCCTCGGATGCCAGGGCCCGCACCCGGTCCGTCAGACCCGGGCCGTACGCGACCGGTTCGGCGCCGAGCCCGCGCAGGAACCCGAACGTGCTCTCGGAGCAGGTGCCGAGCACCCGGGCACCCGCAAGCTTCGCCAGCTGCACGGCGAAGATGCCCACGCCACCCGCCGCCCCACCGATCAGGACGGTGTCCCCCGTGCGGGGGCCGATCGCGGCGAGCGCGGCGGCGGCCGTCAGACCGGACACCGGAAGAGTGCCCGCCACCTCGTCGCCGATGCCCTGCGGGGTGTGCCACAGGTGTGCGCGGGTGTCTTGACCAGCACGAAATCGGCGACGGACCGGCCGATCGCAGCCCCGTACACCCGGTCGCCGGTCGCGAAGCCGGTGGCTTCGGCGCCGACCGGTGGCGGATGCCCTCGATGCGCTCGGCCGGACGTTCTTCACTGACGACCGCCGCGAGTTCAGCGGCCGACGCCAGGCCGTGCTCAACGCCAATACGGAACTGTGTGAACGCGAAGCCCTGAAAAGGATCGAACTCGCCGCCGCGATGATCGAGGCCCTCGCCCGTCGCGGAGTCCCGATCCCGACCGCGCGCGTGGCCGTGAAACTGGGCATGATCGTCTGGGAGATCGCCTACGATCAGTGGATCGGCACGAACAACAGCGAGGGCTTCGGCCAGCTGGCACGGCAAGCACCCGACGACGTACGCGCGGCCGCCAGACCTGACACCGCTGACCGTTCCTGAGATCCGCCGCCTGATCGCCCACCTCGTACGCCCCGCCCGCCGCAGCACGTCGATCACGAGGCGACCCTGTTGCGCGCCCGTGACGAGGACGGACCGGACAACTCCGGGTCGTCGTCGCAGACGGGCTCCTCGGCACCGCACTGCCGGTCATCCCGCCGGGGGAGTCGAGGCGTGTGGCTGTCAGCGTCCGGGGTCGAGCCGGACGTGTGCGATGTCTTTGTCCAGGAAGGCGGCCAGGGCGCGGGCCTCGGCGTGGACGGCCTCCTGTTCTGCGGCGGTGAGGGGGCGCAGGGGGGTGATGTGGAGCCGTCGGTCGCGCACGGTCCAGGTGGCGGCGACGCGGCCGTCGACGAGGACGGCGCGGTGGCCCGCGACGGACAAGCCGAGGTGGTCGTGGTCAATGATGCGGCTGCGGTCGTGGTAGCCGAGGATTGCGTTGTCGAAGGCCGGCAGGAAGCGGACAGGGGCGGGGGTGTCGGGGTGCGGGCGGGGCGCGTGGGGCAGGTCGAGTAGTTCGCGGCCCCGTTCGTCGCGGAAGGCGACGAGCTCCTCGCGCACGGCCTTGACAGCGGTGGGGAGGCCGGTGAGGCCGCACCAGGCACGGAGGTCCGCGCTCGCGGCGGGACCGTAGGCGGCGAGGTAGCGGCGCACCAGTTGCTGCCCGATCGGATCGCCGGCAGCGGTCGGCGCGGGGTCGGCGTCCCGGCCCAGCCAGGTGGCCAGTGGCAGATTGCGCACTCCGGCCTTGCTCTGCCACAGGCCGCGGGGTGGCAGCTGGGCCATCGGGATGAGGGCCGCGACGAGCAGTTCCCCCAGTGCGCGGCGTGGTGGGCCCGGCCACCGGTCCTCGAGGGCGCGGACCAGCTCGCTCATGGTGCGCGGCCGGTCATCGGCCATGACCGCCCTGCCGGCCGCTGCGACCTCCTCCGGATCGACGTCGGCGAGTTCGCGCCGGTAGGTGCCAAGGACCCGCTGGCGCAGCATGGCGTCGTGACGGGGCCGCCAGGTGAGGGCGTCGGCGGCGGTGACGAGGTGGACGGTGCGGCGCATCAGGTGCGTGCGCACCACCTGGCGATCCGTCAGCGCGTCGTCGAGCTGCCCGGGCCTGAAGCCGGCCAGGCGGGACCACAGGCCGACGAACGGCTCCTGGGGCTCCTGCGCCTGCAAGCCGCACAGCTGGGCCACCGCTTGCGGGACGGATGCGTCACTGCGCTCGAGCAGGCACTGGCGGGCGAGGGTCGCACGGTTGAGGGCACGTGCGTCGAGGGTGGTCATGGCGTCCTCGGGCTGCGGCTCGCTCGTGGAGACCGGTCGCCTTCGAGCCCCGAGGAGCCGATGGTGCCGGACACGGCGGTGCCCGGGCACGGGGCGGTGCGGTCGGTGCCGGTGCGTCCCGGCAGCGGTGTCCGCATGGTGATCCTCTTCCTGTCGTGTGTTCGCGCGCGCGGTGCCGGTGGGTGCGGGGCCCCCCCGCCCCCGGGGGGGGCGGCGCGGGGGGGGCCGCCGCGGGGGGGGGGGGGCCGGGGGGGCCCCCCGGCGGGGGCCCCGCGGCCGGAGGCGAGGGTCGCGGCCATGG
>NZ_JBHYVA010000259.1:0-10589 GCF_042750055.1 Streptomyces sp. NPDC059456 | reverse complement strand
GGCCGGGGGGGCGCGCGGCGGGGGGGCCGGGGGGGGGGGGGGGGCGCGGGCGTCGATCCTGGCGAGGTCGTCGGCGACGGCCTCCCGGGCGTCGGCGGCGTCGGCCGGAAGGGTCGGCAGCGCGGCCACCACGGAGGCGACGGAGTTCAGTTCGTGCTCGGTACCGTCGTCGAGGGGGTGTCCGGTGAGGGAGCGCCAGATGGTGTCGAGGGCGAAGCGGCGCATCTCCAGGCCGACGTCGAGCGTCCGGCCGGTCCGGGCGTACGCGGCCCAGCGTTCGGCCGTGACCCGGGCGGCCTCGGTGATCCGCTGCTCGTAGCGGCGCATCCCGGTGCCGGTGAACTGGGACTGCAGCAGGCGCCGTTGGCTCTTCCACGCCTCGCCGGTGGCGGCGAGCACGCCGTCGCCGATCAGCAGGCGGGCGCGGTGGGAGCGTTTGACGTACCGGTCCGGGTGCAGGGCCAGGACGTGCTGCACCGCCCGGGGGTCCGTGACCAGGACCGTGGGACCCGGCCCGAGGCGGAACGCGCCGACGCCGCCGAGCCGTTCACGCACCAGGGTCAGCAGGTCGACCAGTTCGCCCCCGCCGGAACGCCACCGTTCCACGAGGGCCGGTTCCAGTTCGGGGACGGGACGGCCCGCGCGGGCGGCCTGCGCACGCGGGGCCTGCGGACGGGGGGCGGAGCCGGCTTCGGTGGCCACGGGTCCTCTCCTGTTCGGCCGCTGCTCCGGGGTCCCGGTGCCGGTCCCCGACGGAGCCCCGGCATCGCGACTGCGTTGGCATCACGGACTGTACGGGAGCGGCCGCGCCCCGTGACAGTCCGCATCGGCGCCCGGACCCCGGTCCGCCCGCCCCCGGGGCGCCTGCCCGCACAGCCCGACGGCCCCGGCGGGCCGGGGCCTGCCGGGGCGCGGTGCGGGGCTCACCGCATGACCCGCGGGAGGCGCAGGCTCAGCAGGACCGTCAGGGCGACCATGCCCAGCTGGACCAGCAGCGTGACCGCGAGCGCGTCGCGCATGCCCGTCTCCGGGGCCAGGGCGAGGAAGAGGCTGCCCAGGGTCGCGACGCCGAGGGCGAGTGCGGACTGCTGGGTGGTGACCATGACGCCGCCGCCCACGCCGGCCCGGTCCGCCGGTACGTCCGAGAGCATCATCCGCATCAGCACCGGCAGTTGGAGGCCCTGGCCGTGGCCGGCGACGGCCACGCCCGGGGCCAGCGCCGCGAGCCCGAGGTCCGCCCAGCCGCGCAGGACCGCGAGGAGGATCAGGGCGATGCCGACGGCCTGGATGACACCGCCCGCGGTGACGACCCGGCTGCCGAACCGGCCGACCAGCCGCGGCCCGGCGAGCGAGGCGGCGAAGAAGGCGAGCGCCATCGGCACGAGGGCGAGGCCCGCCGCCACCGGCCCCATCCGCAGGCCCTGTTGCAGCACCACCGCGATGACGAACATGAACCCGCTGAAGCCGATCGAGAACGGCACCACCATGACGAGGCCCTGGCGCAGCGACTGGAGGCGCAGCAGGCTCGGCGGAACCAGCGGGGTGCGTCCGAGCCGGTCGGCGCGGCGCTCGGTCAGGTAGAAGGCGGCGGCGGCGAACGGGAAGAGCGTGAGCGACAGCCACGTCCACAGCGGCCAGCCGGCGGCGCGGCCCTCGGTGAGCGGCAGCAGCAGGGACACCAGGGACAGGGCGAGCAGCAGCGTGCCCGGGACGTCGACCGAGGCCGGCCGGTCCGAGCGGGTCTCGGGGACGGCCCGGACCGCGAGGACCAGTCCGAGGAGCACCACCGGCACGTTGACCAGGAACACCGAGCGCCAGCCGAGGCCCGCGACGTCGGCGGCGACCAGGACGCCGCCCAGGATCTGCCCGGCGACCATGGACAGCCCGGCGGTGGCCCCGTACAGGCTCATCGCGCGGGCCCGGCGCGGTCCCTGCGTGGTCGCCTGGATGGTGGCGAGCACCTGCGGCAGCATCAGGGCGGCCGCGGCGCCCTGGGCCACCCGCGCCCCGACCAGGGTCCAGGCGGTGGGGGCCACTCCGCACAGCAGCGAGGTGAGGCCGAAGGCCGCCATGCCGATCAGGAAGAGCCGGCGCCGTCCGGCCATGTCGCCGAGGCGGCCGCCGAGCACGAGGAGGACGGCGTACGTGACGCCGTAGCCGCCGACGATCAGTTCCAGCGTGGCGGGGCCGGCGGCGAGGTCGCTGTCGATGGCGGGCAGCGCCACGTTGACGATGAAGAAGTCGATGAGGGGCAGGGCCGCGCCGAGCAGGACGGTGAACAGTCCGAGCGGGCCCATCGCCGCCGGGTGCTGGGCGCCGGGTGCGGCCGGCGCCGGGGCCGTGGGGGTGGACGGGGAGGGGTGGATGGTGCGTACCGTTGTTTCGCTCACACCGAAACGATCGCCCCACTCCCAGCCTGGTACCAGAGTCTTCTTATCCTGGTACAAGGACTACCTGGCAACGGGATGAGCAGTGCGGCACCCTGGTTCCATGACGACTGTGGCCCCGGACAGCGACGTACGCCGGCACGAACTGGCCGACTTCCTGCGCAGCCGCCGCGAGCGGATCACCCCCGAGCAGGTGGGGCTGCCGCGCGGCAGGCGGCGGCGCACCCCGGGATTGCGCCGCGAGGAGGTCGCCCAGCTCTCCGCCGTCGGTGTCACCTGGTACACCTGGCTGGAGCAGGCCCGCGAGATCCAGGTCTCCCCCCAGGTCCTCGACGCCCTGGCGCGCGCCCTGCTGCTGGACGCCACCGAGCGCAGGCACCTCTTCTCGCTGGCCGGCACCCTCGACCCGACCCCGCACGCGACGTGCCCGAGCGTGACCCCGGCCCTGCGGGCGATGCTCGACCAGCTCGGGCCGATCCCGGCCTGCGTCCAGAACAGCCGCTACGACATCCTCGCGTACAACGCGGCGTACGGACGGCTGCTGTGCGACCTGGACGCGCTGGCGCCCGAGGACCGCAACTGCCTGTGGCTGGCGTTCACCAACGCGGACTGGCGGGCGTCGATGGTCGACGTCGCCGAGGTGAACCGCACGATCGTGGCCAAGTTCCGGGCCGCGATGGCGGAGCACCTCGCCGAGCCGGCGTGGAAGGCGCTGCTGGCGCGGCTGGAGGCGCGGTCGCCGGAGTTCCGGGAGCTGTGGGCACGGCACGAGGTGCTCGGCGTGGGCGCCAAGACGAAGTACGTCCGCAACGCCCACGTGGGTCTGCTGCACCTGGAGCACACCAACCTGTGGCGGGGGGGGGTCCCGCGGCCCGCCCGGTCTCTTATACTAGTCGCCGAGCCGACTTGTCGGCCGGGGGGCGGGGGGGGGCGGCGCGGGGGGGCGACTCCGTCTACACCACCCCGCGGCCGCCGCCGGCGGGGGTCGCCGGGATCGGTGGAGACGGGCCGTCCGATCCGGTCGGTCGCGGGGTGCGAGCGGCGGATGCCGTCCAGGTCCATGACGACCACGTACTCGGCGCCGGTGGCCCGGCGGATCCGCTCGGCGGAGGCCTGCACCGGGCTGTCGGCGGTCGGCCCGGAGTCGAGGAGATCGGCGGCCAGCGACGGGTCCGCGGCCGCGCTCTGGGCGATGGCCAGCGCGCGCCGCATGGCCTGGTCGTCGAGCTGCGCGCCGAGCGGGGCCAGGAACAGCCCGGTGGCCAGCACGGCGACCCCGGCGGCGATGGCCAGCTGGGTCAGCAGGATCTGCGAGACGGCCCGTCTGGGCAGCCCGAGGCGCCGAGCGCTCGTGTGGAGGAACCGCATGACCAGCAACCGTAGGCCGCCTCCGGCCGAAGCGGAATCCGCGGACGTCCGGCCCGCCCGGTGGAGGAGCGGCGCCGCGGGGCGGGGCCGGGGCTCCCGGGGCGCCCCGCCCCCGCCGGTGCCGGGGTCGTGCCGGGGTCATTGCCGGGCCAGGTTCCACGTCTCGCTCTGGGCGAAGTACGTGTCGTAGAGCTCCTGGACGTCCAGGAGGGACTCCGGGGGCACCTTCCCGTAGGCGATGCGTTCCAGGTGGCGGAAGTACTCGAAGCGCTCGACGCCGGGTGTGATGACGATCAGGATGTCGGCGTTCTCGCCGGGAGCGGCCGCGAAGGCGTGGTCGAGGCCCGGCGGCACGATGACGAGGTCGCCCCGGCCGGCCGTCACCACCTGCTCGCCCGACAGCAGCTGGGCGGTGCCGTCGAGCAGGTAGAACAGCTCGGTCGAGCGGGAGTGGTGATGCGGCGCGGCGCCGTTCGCGCCGTCCAGCAGGGTCACCCGCTGGGTGGAGAGGGCCCCGCCGGTGGAGCTGCTGTCGGCGAGCAGGCGCAGGGTCGTCGGTCCGGCGCCGACGGTCTCGGCATCGGCCCCGCGCACGATCACGGAGTCGTCGGAGGAGGGAACGATCAAGGTCATGACTTCATCTCCCGGGCTCGGTTGACGGAAGCCTCTCAGACGGAGGCTTCGCCTGACCCGTGCATGGCAAGACGCGGCGGAGTCCCGGGACGGGACGGCCGCCGGGTACCGCCGCCGTGGACTGCCGCGCCAAGGTCTGCCGAACCGTGGACCTCCGAACCGTGGACCGCCGGGCCGGGTGCCGCCGAACCGGGGCACGGCCCCGGCGTCACGGCAGCGGCTGTGGCGGGCGCGGCCCCTGGTACTGGCCGCTCGGGCGCATCCGCAGCGGCCGCTCCCGGTACTCCTCCAGCGCGTGCGCGATCCAGCCCGCCGTCCGGGACACGGCGAACACCGTTTCCCCGGCCTCCGCGGGCATCCCGCAGGACACCGTCAACACCGCCAGCGCCAAGTCCACGTTGGCGTGCAGCCCCTCTCGCCGGGCCGCCGCCGTCGCGACGACCTCCCGCGCCGCCGCCAGTGCGGGCCCGGCCTGCGGCATGCCCTCCAGGCGGGCGAACAGCGCCGTGGCCCGCGGATCCTCGCCCGCGTAGAGCCGGTGCCCGAGCCCCGGGACCCGCCGGCCGGCCCGCAGGTGGTCGGCGACCACCGGGGCGGCCCCGCCCCGCTCCAGCGCCTCCGCCAGCATCCGGTGCGCGAGCCGTCCGGCCGCGCCGTGCAGGGGCCCCTCCAGCGCGCCGAGGCCGGCCGAGACCGCCGCGTACGGATGGGCCCGCGCCGACGCGGCCACCCGTACGGCCAGGGTCGAGGCCGCCAGGTCGTGGTCGATGAGCAGTGCGAGGGCCAGGTCGAGCGTGCCCAGGGCCGCGGGGTCCGCCGGCCGGCCGGTCAGCCGGCACCACAGCTGCTCCGCGAGCGTCCCGGTCCCCGGCTCCTCCCCTCCCACCACGGGCAGGGCCGCCGCCAGCGTCGGGATCAGACAGCGCGCGGAGCCCAGGACGGCCTCCGCGGACAGGTCGAAGCGGAGCGGATCCGTCACCGCGGCCGCCGCCGTCGCCACCCGCAGCCGGTCGACGGGCCCGCTGTGCTCGGGCAGTGCGGCCACCGCGCGCCGGGCGGCGGCCAGGGCCTGCGGGGGAGCGGTGAACCGGACGCCGCGCGGCAGCCGTCCGGTCCACAGCCACTCGGCGACCTCCTCGTAGCGGTGCCGTGCGGCCAGCTCGACCGCGTCCACGCCACGGAAGTAGTACCGGTCGGGCTCGATGAGCGTGAGCGAGGTGCGTACGGCGAGCTCCGCGCCCGGGGGCGCCGCCGCCTCGCGCCGGTTGCGCCGGGCGAGCTCCTCCACCTCGCGGGCGTCGAAGCTGCTGCCGCGGCCGACCGGGTCGCGCCGGCTGCCGAGCTGGCCGCGGCTGACGTACGCGTACACGGTCGCGGGCTTGACCCCCAGCAGTTCCGCCGCCTGCCGGGTGCTGATCCGGCGCTCGCCGTCGCCTCCGTCCGCTCCGTCCGTGCCGCCTGCGCCGTCCGCCTGGTCGTTCATGACGCCCACCCTACATATATTGATTCAATCAACATTGACAAGGATTCAATCCATCATGGATGGTCGATGCATGAACACCACCGTCGATGTGCCCCGCGGTCTCGCGGGAGTCGTGGTCACCGAGACCGAACTCGGTGACGTCCGAGGCCGCGAGGGCTTCTACCACTACCGCCAGTACTCGGCCGTCGAGCTCGCCGCGAGCCGCAGCTTCGAGGACGTGTGGCACCTGATGTTCCGCGGCGCCCTTCCGGCCGACGCCGCCGAACGGGACGCGTTCGCCGCCGAGATCGCCCCGCTGCGCCGGCTGCCCGACGCGGTCCGTGACGCACTTCCCGCCCTCGCCCGGGCCACCGCGCTCTCCGGCCCCCTCGCCGGTCTGCGCACCGCGCTCTCGCTGCTCGGCGCCTCCGCCGGGTTCCGTCCCGTCTACGACATCGACCCCGGACGGCGGGCCGCCGACGCGCTGGCCGCCTGCGCCGCCGTACCGACCCTGCTCACCGCCCTGCACCGGCTGGGGCAGGGCCTGGAGCCGGTCGAACCGCGCGCGGACCTCCCGTACGCCGCCAACTACCTGTACATGCTGACCGGACAGGAGCCCGACCCGGTCAAGGCGCGTGCGGTCGAGCAGTACCTCGTCTCCACGATCGACCACGGCTTCAACGCCTCCACCTTCACCGCCCGCGTGATCGCCTCCACCGGCGCGGACGTCGCGGCCTGCCTCACCGGGGCCGTCGGCGCCCTCTCCGGCCCGCTGCACGGCGGCGCGCCCAGCCGCGCCCTGGACACCCTCGACGCCATCGGCACCCCCGACCGCATCGAGCCGTGGATCCGGGAGCGGGTGCTCGCCGGGGACCGGATCATGGGCTTCGGGCACCCGGTGTACCGGACCGAGGACCCGCGCTCGCGGATGCTGCGGGACATCGCGCGGCAGTTCGGCGGCCCGCTCGTGGACTTCGCCGTGCAGGTGGAGCGGCAGGTCGAGGAGATCCTCGCCGAGCTGAAGCCGGGGCGGGAGCTGCACACCAACGTGGAGTTCTACGCGGGCGTGGTCATGGAGCTGTGCGGCCTGCCGCGCGAGATGTTCACCCCGACCTTCTGCGCGGCCCGCGTGGTCGGCTGGAGCGCGAACGTCCTCGAACAGGCCGCCGATTCGAAGATCATCCGTCCGGCGGCCCGGTACACGGGTCCGACACCGCCCGAGCCGGTTCCGGCCCTCGGCTGACTACGATCGGCTGTGTGAACAGCAGTCAGACCGTCCAGCCGATTCCCGTCGTCGTACTGTCCGGATTCCTCGGATCCGGCAAGACGACGCTGCTCAACCACCTCCTCGGCAACCGCGGGGGCACCCGGATCGGCGTCGTCGTCAACGACTTCGGCTCGATCGAGATCGACGCGATGGCCGTGGCGGGCCAGGTCGGCGACTCGATGGTCTCCCTCGGCGGCGGCTGCCTGTGCTGCGCGGTCGACGGCGGCGAGCTGGACGCCTACCTGGAGAAGCTGTCCGCGCCCGTCCACCGGATCGACGTGATCGTCATCGAGGCGAGCGGGCTGGCCGAGCCCCAGGAGATGATCCGGATGCTCGTCGCCAGCGAGAACCCGGCGATCCGGTACGGCGGCCTCGTGCAGGTCGTGGACGCGGCGGAGTTCGACGCGACCCGGGCCAGGCACCCGGAGACCGACCGCCACCTGGCCGTCGCGGACCTGGTGGTGCTGAACAAGACCGACCGGGTGGAGGCGGCCGCCCTCACCCGGATCGAGGCCGAACTGGCCGAGCTCTGCCCCGGCACGCCGGTGGTGGCCGCCGACCACGGCCGGATCGACCCGGAGCTGCTCTTCGACCGGCGCCCGTGGACCGAGACCCGGGGCCAGCTGTCCTTCGAGGACCTGATCTCGCAGGCCAGGGAAGCCGATGCCGGGGACCCGGCGGGCGCCGCAGCGGGCCGGGAGGGCCACGCGGGCCATGAGGACCACGGCGGGCACGCCCACACGCTGTACGAGAGCACGGAGTTCGTGTCCGAGCAGGCCCTGAACCCGCGCCGGTTCATCGACTTCCTCGACCGCCGCCCGGCCGGGCTCTACCGGATCAAGGGCTTCGTCCACTTCGGCGTCCCCGGCCACGAGGAGCGCTACGAGCTCCACGCGGTCGGCCGCTTCCTCCGCTTCGTGCCGGGCCCCTGGGGCCGGGGCGAGCCGCGCCGGAGCCAGCTGGTCCTGATCGGCGCCGGTACGGACGGTCCCGCCCTGCTCCACGAGCTGGAGGCCTGCCGCGAGCCGGCCCCGCAGCACGCGCCGCCGGAGAGCATGTGGGGCGTCCTGCGCTACGTCGACCGCCCCGCGCGGGACGAGGAGGAGCCGTACCGGGACCCGGACGAGGACCCTGACGAGGACCCGGACGAGGAACAGGAGCCGGGCAGGGAGCCGTACGGGCCCGGCCCCGACCTCCGTCCCGAAGGGCCGTAGGCCGCCCCGGCGACCGGGTCAGGCGACCTCGACGCCGTACTCGCCCAGCAGGTCCTCCAGGCCGCCGCGGTAGCCCTTGCCACCGATCACGAAGTCCCAGTCGCCGTTGGACCGGCGCCGGAACGAGCCGAGGACCAGCGCGGTCTCCCCGGCGCGCCCGTCGGAGACGTCCAGGCGGCCGAGCTCCTCTCCGCCCGCGGACAGCAGGCGGATGTGGGCGTCGGTGAACCCGGCGAGATCGGCGCGGGGATCGACCTCCGGGTCGATCGCGGCCACGAGCACCAGCCGGTCGGCGGGTTCGGGCAGGGCGTCGAAGGACACCTCCAGGGCGGCCTTGTCGGGTGCCGCGTGCACACGGGACCGGACCGAACCGTCCGGGGTCCGCGGATTGTTGAAGAAGACGAAGTGCTCCTCGCTCAGCACCCGCCCGCCCTGGCAGACGAGCGCGCAGACGTCCAGCGCGACCGACCCCGACCAGGACATGCCGAGCACGTTGTGGTCCGCCGGGGGAGCCGGCTCGGGGGTCCGCCGCGCGGGGGCCGCCGCGGCAGCCGGGGCCGGCGCACCCCCGCCGAGCCGGCCGCGGAGCCCGTACTGGTGCAGCAGATCGACCAGGTCCGCCCCGGGAACCAACTCCAGCGGCTTGCCGTTGGCAAAGGTGTACGACCCGGGACCGAAGGACGCGGTGGTGACGAGCACCCCCTTGTTCGCCCCCTTGTCCTGGACCGTGCCGTACAGATCACGCACGGCCGTCGGCGGCACCGTGTTCCGGTAGCGCTTGACCTGCACCACGATCCGCCCGCCCCGGATCGGCGCCGGGTCCAGCGCCTCCACGTCGACCCCGCCGTCACCCGACCGCTGCGTGGTCACCGCCTCCATGCCCATCGCCCGGAACAGCTCGGCGACCAGGTTCTCGAAGGCGATCGGATCCATCGCGAAGAGGTCCGGCTCGTCGTCGCCCGCGTCGCCGGCGTGCCCGCCGTGACTGACGACCCCTCCGCCGACCTCGTCGGGCCGACGGCCGGGCCGCACCGCCGTCAGCTGGTCGGGCCGCGCCGAAAGCTGCCCGCCCAACCCCGACACCAGACAGTCCACGGCACTGACCTGCTCCAGCCGCAGCCCTTCGAAGGCGGCGCGCTCCGCCGGCACCGTGGCCATGACGATCCGGGTCTCCTGCCCCGTCGCCGGATCGTGGCAGTCCACGAAGCCGTTGACGACGACCGAGTCCAGCACCCCGAATTCGTCCGCCGCGTACAACTCGCGCACCACCAGCAGGACGCACTGCGCCAGCAGGTCCCGGTACAGCGCCCGGCGCTCCGTGACCGGACGGGGCTTCACCTTGTCCTGGTCCGTGCTCGGCAGGTACTGCACCGCCCTGGCCTCCGGCACCACCGCGTACCCGGGGAGCTCCCAGTCCAGCACCAGCTGGCGCGCCGCCGGGTCGTACGCGGCCGCCACCTGCCTCGGCAGCGTCTCGGGCCAGGCCGCCGAGGCGTACAGGGCCGCGGAGAAGTACTCCACCGCCGCTTCCGCGTCGCCCGCGCGCAGAGCGTCGGCCAGCTCGGTGAGCCCGCTGTTCTGCGCCCTGACCCCGGCGAGCTGCTCCGCCGCCCACCGGTCGTACTGCTGCCGGTACGCCTCCAGTTGCCGTCGGCGCTCCGCTTCCGCGGCGTTCGCGGCCTGCCAGGCCTGGGTGTACCGGGCGTGGGCCTCCCGCTCCGCCTGCGCGCGGTGGTTCGAGCCCAGCGTCCAGCCGCTGCTCTGCTGCTGGAAGTCCTCGATCCGGGGCATCGGCACCGGCTGCGCCAGGGCTCCGGGGTTGAACGGTTCCAGCTGCTCGCCCCGGGCCAGGGCGGAGATCCGGAACGCCGGTGCCCGGCAGCCCGCCACCAACAGGCCCTTGAGGGCGGCGACCTCGGCGTCGATCTGCGCGGTGCGCCGCAGGGCCTCCGCCTCGCGGTACTGCCGGTGGCTCCGGTTCGCGTCCCGTTCGTAGGCCCGCTGCCGGCGCTCCGCCTCGCGCTGCTGGATCACCTGTGTCTGCTGCTGCCGGCGCTGGGCCTCGGCCCAGTCACCGATCAATCCGCCCGACCGACGACTCATCAGCTGTGTACTCCCCCCACCAACACCCAGAGGGAAAACACTAGTCGGGGGGGGGGGGGGGGGGGGGCGGCGCCCCGGCCGACCGCCCCGCGCCGCGGCCGGGCGGACAGGGCGCCCCCCGCGCGCCCGCGGGGCGGGGCGGGGGCGGGGGGCCC
>NZ_JBHYVA010000258.1:975-10620 GCF_042750055.1 Streptomyces sp. NPDC059456 | reverse complement strand
CACCCGTACCGGCCGCGCCCGCCTCCGCCCCGGAGCGCATCGACACCGAGCTCCTCATCGCGGCCTCGGTCCTGCTCGCGGACGCGGCCCTGACGGCCAAACAGTCCGGCGCGGAGCTGACCGGGGCCCTGTTCAGCTGGCGGTTCGCACTGGAGGCGCTGCGGCGCCCCGGCTGGGCACTGGGCACGGCCCTGTCCTGCACCCGGGCGCTGAGCTGCCCCACCGGCCTCGGATTCGGGGCGAACGGCGGACTGGTCGGCGAACTCGCCAGGATGGCCGGGAGCATGACGTACCGTCGGCCCGCCAAGGTGGCCATGGCCGTGGACGCCTTCGCCCTGCGCATCAAGGCCGCCGCGGCCGACCACCCCAGCCTCGACGCACCCGCCGCCCGCCGCCTCACCGACGCGATGGTGGCCGGGAACCGGCTGGAGGCGCTGCGCGCGGTGTGCGGCCTGGTCGAACTGCTCGGCGTGACCCGCGCCCTGACCACCGTGAGCCCCGTGATCATGGAGCTGCTGGCCCTGCTCGGCCTGCTCGACGAGAACCCGGTCAACGACGAGTTCTCCTGGGTGACCCTCGCCGGGGGCGTGCCGACCACCGACCCGGTCCTCGGACTGCCGAGCTCCGTCCTGGGCTTCCTCAACCCCGGCCCGGGCCGCGCCGAGCGCACCGCGCCGGACCCCATCCTCGCGAAGGTGCTCGTCTCCTCCCGCAACGACATCGTCAGCTACGTCAACGACATCGGGGCCCTCGGCAACCACGGCCTGGTCCTGCTGCGCCGCGTCGCGTGCGCCGACGGCGCCGTACGGTACGTGCTCCTGCTGCCCGGCACGAGCTTCGGGCTGCTCAGCAACAGCACCCCGCAGGACCTGGTCGGCGCCTTCGACGGCCTGCTGCGCACCGACACGACGTACACCCGTGCCGCGAAGAAGCTGCTCCGGCGCGCCGGGGTGCCCGCCGGAGCCGAGCTCATGATCGTCGGACACAGTCTGGGCGGGATGACCGCGATGAACCTCGCGAGCGACGTGGAGGTGTCCTCCACCTACCGGGTCACGCACGTGATCGCGATCGGCTCCCCGATCGACGGCAAGCGGCCCGCCGACCACACCACGCAGGTGGTCAGCCTCGTCAACAAGCACGACGTGATCCCGGGGCTCGACGGCCGCGGCCCGGCCGCGCCCCATGACATCCCCGAGAGCTGGGTCGAACTGGCCTGGCTGGACGAGTCGTACGACTACCCGCTGTCGCACGCCCCGCAGGCGTACTCCGACGCGCTGCGCGGCGGGCTCGCCCCCTACCGGGAGCAGGTCAACGGGCTCATCAGCGCCTACGACGGCGAAGTCGTCGGCAACCAGCCGTACATGCTGCGCGACAAGTGACCACCAGGGACCACAAGGGAGACCGACCGATGACCTCTGCCGACAGCCCGGCCACCACGCCGCGACGTCCCGCGACGGCCTGGCCCCTGGAGAGCGCCGTGTTCAGCGCGGCGATGGTCGCCCAGCGCCTGCCGTGGATCGACGCCCCGGCCCGCGCCCTCGGACTGGACGCGCTGACCCGGGACGGGGTGACGCGCCGGCTGCTGGCCTTCCTGCGGCGCACCCGCTCCGGGCGTCCGGTACAGCTGAGCACCCCGTTCGGTTCGTTCCTGCTGCCGCTGGCCGGCTCCGACGCCGCGGGCCTGCTGGCCCGCGCCGACGAGGCCGGGGCGCTCGCGCCCGCGGTCGGCCTCACCGCCGGCGGACAGCGCTACGGACTGTCGCCGCACGTGCCGCTGCCGCGCGAGGCGGCCGTCCCCGCCGAGGAACTGGGCGCCCTGCTGGCCGAGGACGTCGACCGGGTCGTCGAGGGCCGGCGGGGGGACGGCACGCTGGAGTGGCACGACTGGCACCGCGGCATGCAGCGGCTGGGCCGGCGCGTGGTGGCGGGCGCCGCCGCGGTCGAGGACACCCTGCTCAGCGAGGTGCTCGCCGAGGCGACGAAGGCCGTGGACAGCAGGTCGTACGACGGCCGCGCCGACGCCCTGCGGCGCCGGCTGCAACCGTACGTGGCGGACCCGGATCCCGCCTGCCTCGCCGGCCGGATGACGGGCCGGGAGCCCAGGCGCAAGGAAACGGATGCGGACACCGCCCTGCCGGCCGTCGCGCACGCGCTCGCGCTGGTGTCCGAGGCCGCCGCCGGCACCGTGCTCCAGGCGCTGGCCCTGCTGGCCGTGGGCGCCGCCGGGTCACCGGAGGCGGCCGTCGGCGAGGCGCTGCGCCGCTGGCCGCCGGTGGCCGCGGCCGTGTACCCCGTACGGGAGGAGTTCACCTGGCAGGACCTGGCCGTCCGGGCCGGGACCGAGATCCTGCGGGTGCCCGGCTGGCTGCGCGGGCTCGACGGCGAAACGGAGCCGGGGCCTTCGGGCCCGTCGGCGACGGCGGCGACGTCGGGGATGCCGCCGCTGTGCGGGGCCCCGACCGGTTGCGCGGCGTCACGGTTCGCTGCGCTCGTCGCCGAGCACGTCGTGCGCGTCCTCACCGCATCGGTGCGTCCGGTGGTGATCTCCCCGCAGTTCACCGCGGACCGGCTGCCCGACGCGCTCGACCCGCGGACCCTGGTCGTGGCGCTTGAGGACCTCGCCGCCCGGCCGGGCGACGGACGGGTGACGGCCGGCAGGGCGACGGCCGTGCCGGTGTCCGCGTTCGGCTACGCCCCGGCGGCGTACGGGGCGCTGGCGCACGCCGGCGCCGACCGGCTGGAGCGGCACGCGGAGAGCCTCACGGCCTGCGCCGCGGACAGCGGCTGGAACGCCGACGAGGAAGGGGAGCGGTTCCGGATGCTCCTGCTGGGCCACGCGGAGCGGTGCGCCACGGCCGCCGAGGGCGTGCGGCAGGCCGCGAAGCGGCTGTCGGACTGAGAGGAGGAAGCCGTGCACGCTCCGGCAGCACACCCCGGCCCGCCGTCCGGTCCGCCGTCCGGTCCGCCGTCCGGTCCGGCATTCGGCCCGCCGTCCGGTCCGGCCGCGGCATCCGCGCCCGTTCCGGCGTCCGTGCCCGTGTCCGGCAGGGCCGCGGCCCTCGCCGGGCTCGGCGCGTACGTGCCCCCGCGCGTCCTCACCAACGCCGAGCTGTGCGGCCGGCGGCCGGTCGGCGACGAGTGGATCCGCGAGCGCATCGGCGTGGCGAGCCGACGGATCGCGGACGGGGAGGCCACCGTCGACCTGGCGGTCCGGGCCGGCCGGCACGCCCTGACGGCCGCCGGGGTGGACCGCGTCGACGCGGTCGTCCTGACCACCATCTCCCCGGACCGGCTCCTGCCGGCCGGGGCCCCGGAGGTCGCGGCGCGCCTCGGGCTGGGCGCGGTACCGGCGTTCGACCTGGCGGCGGGGTGCAGCGGGTTCCTGTACGGCCTGGGCGTGGCGACCTCGATGATCACCGGCGGGGCCTTCGGCCGGGTCCTGCTGGTCGCCTCCGACGTGTTCAGCGCGTTCCTCGATCCGCAGGACTGGCTGATGTCGGCCATCTTCGGCGACGGGGCCGGGGCGGTGGTGCTGCACGCCGCCGCAGCCGGCGCGCCCGGCGCCTTCGGACCCTTCGATCTGGGCAGCGACGGCGCGCAGGCCGATCTGCTGGAGGTCCCCGGTGGTGGCGCGCGGGCCAGGAAGCGGCAACTGGCGGATCCGGGCGCGGAGTTCTCCCCGTACTTCCGGATGGACGGGCCCGTCGTGCGCAAGCAGGCCGTGGTCGGGATGTGCGACTCCGTCAGCCGGGCCCTGGACCGGGCCGGCTGGCGGCCGGCGGACCTGGACGTGCTGGTCGCCCACCAGGCCAACCGGCGCATCCTCGACGGGCTCACCGCCGAGCTGGGCCTGTCGCCCGGTCAGGTCCTGTCGCACATCGAGGCGTACGGGAACGCCGCGGCGGCCTCGGTGCCCGTCCTGCTCGCCCAGGCGGCGGCCGCCGGAACGCTGGTGCCGGGCCTGCGGGTGGCGCTCACCGCATACGGTGCGGGGCTGGCCTGGGGGTCGACCACCCTGGTCTGGCCCGAGGTGCGGGCGGTGGCCGAGGGCGGGTGAGCCGGCCACCGCACCGGGCCCTGGGGTTCACCAGAACGGGGTGTCCCGCCTGCGCCGTTCCCGGTCCACCAGGGCCTGTACGGCGGCCTGGGACTCGGCACACAGCAGCCGGGCCGCGGCGGCCCGGGCGGCGTAGGAGCCGGGGCGCGGCGGGGCCGGGATCGGCTCGCCGACGGTGACGAGCCACTTGGAGGGCAGCGGGAAGAGCGGGGTGAGCGGGAAGCAGGGGAGGTCCAGGAGGCGGGCCAGGGCCGGGATCTCGCCGAGCCGGGGGCAGGCCTCCTCGGCGCCGATGACCGACAGCGGTACCACGGGGGCGCCCGCCCGCAGGGCCGTCACGGCGAATCCGGGGCTGAACGGCCGCAGCTGATAGCGCTTTCGGAACGGCTTCTCGAGGCCGGAAATTCCTTCGGGAAACACCCCGACGAGTTCCCCGGCGACCAGGTGTTCCCATCCCAGCGTCGGATCCAGCGGAATGGCGCCTTTCCTGCGCGCATACGAACCGATGACCGGAAAACGGAACACCAGGGGCGCCGCGGGTACGTACAGGGCCCGCGGCAGGCCGCGCGCGAAAACCTTCTGCAGGACGAATGCGTCGAGACCCCAGGCCCCCGAGTGGTTCGCGACGACGACCGCCGGGCCCTCGGCCGGGATGTTCTCCAGGCCGGTCACCTCGACCCGGAAGTAGTCGTCCACAAGCCAGTCGAGGAAGCGGTCCCACGCGCTCTCCCCGACCCTTCCGAGCTCCCCCTTCAGGTACCTGAGTTCAGCGCCGGCCATCTCGATCACATCGGTCACGTCGGCCATGCTTTCCGACACGAATGATCCCCGCTCTCGCATTTCGAATCATCAACAAGCCGGTTGGGGACGGGTTTTGAGTAAATCCCCGACCGTGGTACCTATTTGAGCACGAGAGACACCCGCCCCGTCCACTCGGCCGCAATGGCACCGATACCGCACACGAGAGCTGCCGTGACCACTTCTGCCCCGGAATCCGTACTCGACCTGATCAGTGAACTGCTCGTCGAGCGGTTCGAAGTCCCCTCCGAAGAAGTCCGGGAGAGCGCGCCCCTGCGCGACCTGCTGACCGATTCGCTCATGATCGTCGAAATGGCCATCGCCGTTCACGAGACACTGGGCGTCAAGGTCGACGAGGAAGAGCTCCGCACGGCCACCCTCGCCGGATTCGCGGAGTCCGTCGAGCAGCGGCGGACGGACCGTTGAACGGACGCCCCGAGGCCGTCGTGACCGGGCTGGGCCTGGTCACGGCGGCCGGGTGCGACCGGGACGGCACGTGGAGGGCGGTCCGCGCAGGGCGCTCCACCGCCGCCCCCGACCCCCTGCTGCACGGTCTGCCCGTCTCCCTCACCTGCCGGGTACGGGAAGCGGACCACCCCGTCCTGCACCTGCGCGGGTCGGTGCACCTCGACCCGGTCGACCGGTTCGGCCTGGTGGCCACCGCCCAGGCGCTCGACCACGCCGGCCTCGACCCCCGGGAGTGGGACGGCGGCCGGGTCGCCGTCGTCACCAGCGGCGCCGTCGGCGGCGTCACGACCCAGGACAAGGCGCTCGCCCGACTCGGTGAGCTTGGTCCGCAGTTCGTATCGCCGTACTTCCTCCCGGGCTATCTCGTGAACATGACCTGCGCCAACATCGCACTGCGCTTCGGCGTGACCGGCCCCACCCTGGCCACGTCCACGGCCTGCGCCTCGGGCACCACGGCCCTCGGCCTCGCCCGGGACCTGCTGGCGAGCGGCCAGTGCGACATCGCCCTCGTCTGCGGAGCCGAGGCGGCCGTCACCCGGCTGATGGCGGCCGGTTTCACGCAGCTGGGCGCCCTGTCGGACACCGGATCGCGGCCCTTCGACGCCCGCCGCGACGGCTTCGTCCTCGCCGAGGGGGCGGGGGCCCTGGTCCTGGAGCGCCCCGAACACGCCGCCGCACGCGCGGCCCGCCCGCACGCCCGGCTCATCGGCTACGCCGCCTCGACCGACGCACACCACCTCGTGGCCCCGCACCCCGAGGGCCGCGGCGCCGAGCAGGCCGTCCGAGCCGCCCTCGCGGACGCGGGCGTCGGCCCCGACGACGTCGGACACGTCAACGCGCACGGCACCTCGACCCGGCAGAACGACGGCATCGAGGCCGCCGTCCTGGCCCGCGTCTTCCCCCGGCGGCCACCCGTCACCTCGGCCAAGGGCGCTCTGGGGCACACGCTCGGGGCCGCCGGCGTCATCGAGGCGGCCCTGACCGTCATGGCGCTGGCCGAGGACACCGTGCCGCCCACGGCCGGGCTGACCGAGCCCGACACCGGGATGGACATCGACGTCGTCGGCGGCACGGCCAGGAGGGGTTCCGGCCAGGTCGCCGTCAGCACCTCCTTCGGATTCGGCGGACACAACGCAGTGGCCGTACTCGCACGCCCCTGACCACGCCCCTGACCACGCCTGACCACTGACCACGCCCCTGACCACGCCCCTGACCACGCCGGACCACGCCCCTGACCACGCCCCTGGGCACGCGGGGAGCACGCCGCCGGCCGCGCCGGGAAGCGGTCCCGGGCCCGCCGGGCGACCATGGGTGGTGTGGAGGAAGCGCAGCTGAAGGCCTCCCTCGCCGGGCGGCCGTACGGAGCCGGCCACGGCACCCCGGGAGGCACCGGTGGTACGGGGGCGGGTGCGCGATGACCGAGCAGACACCGATCGAGGACCTGATCAGCGGCGCGGCCCAGGACGCCGGCGGGTGGCTCGGTTCGCTGCCCGTGGCGCAGCTGGCCACGGGCGCCGACGGGACGATCGTCCGCTGGAACCGTGCGG
Organism: Streptomyces sp. NPDC059456; assembly: GCF_042750055.1. Lineage (NCBI taxonomy): Bacteria > Bacillati > Actinomycetota > Actinomycetes > Kitasatosporales > Streptomycetaceae > Streptomyces > Streptomyces sp. NPDC059456. The sequence continues at coordinate 3,750 of NZ_JBHYVA010000258.1, read as the reverse complement.
CGCAGGAACTGCTCGGCTACACCCCGCCGCAGATCGTCGGCCGGCACATCGCCGACCTGCTGCATCCCGGAGCCGACCGCAGCCTCGGCCGCGCCCTGTGGGAGACCGCCGTCACGGGCCGCGGGGTGATGGGCACCGTCACCGCCTGGCACCAGGACGGGCACCCGCTGGAGCTGGAGATCTGGGCCTGCCCGGTGCCCGGCCGGCGCCACGGCGCCTCCGCGGTCCTGGTCTTCGCCGCCGAGGCGCACGCGGCCCGCCGGATCCGCGGTTCGTCGGCCGTCTGGGACGGCCTGTTCGCCCGCTCGCCCGTCGGCATCGCCATCCTGGACACGCAACTGCGGTTCCTCCAGGTCAACCCGGCCCTGGAGGAGATGAACGGCCTCTCGGAATCGGCCCACGTCGGACGGCGGCTCGTGGAGGTCCTGCCGGAGGTGAACGGGGAGGACATGGAGGACGCGATGCGGCAGGTCCTGGCCACCGGGGAGCCGGTACTGGACCGCCGCCGCAGGGGCCGCACCCCCGCCGAACCCACCCGTGACCGGTTCTGGTCCTGCTCGTACGTCCGGGTGGAGGACCCCGGCGGCCGCCCGATCGGCGTGATCGCCTCGCTGCTCGACATCACCGAGCAGCAGCGCGACCACGTCGAGGCGGAGGCGGGCCGCCGCAGGCTGGCGCTGCTCAGCGAGGCCAGCGTCCGCATCGGTGCCAGCCTGGAGCTGGAGCGCACCGCGCAGGAGCTGGCCGACCTGGCCGTACCGCAGCTCGCGGATGCCGCCACCGTGGACGTGCTGGACACCCTCGCCCGCGGCGACGAACCCGGCCCGGGCCTGGCCGGGGGCGTGGCCCTGCGGCGCCTGGGCAAGGCCCCGCTGACCGGTTCCGCGGTGATCGGCGTCCTCGCCCCGCTGGGCAGGACCCTCACGTTCCCCTCGGCCGCCCCCTACACCCAGGCCCTCGCCGCCCGCAGGCCCTTCCTGATCGCCCACCTCGACGAGCAGACCGCCGCCTCGGCATCCCGCCACACGAGCAGGCCCGCACAGGTCCTGACGCTGGGCGTGCACTCGTTCATGATGGCGCCGCTGATCGCGCGGGACCTCGTCCTCGGCGTCGCGACCTTCTACCGCACCGGACCCGCCGGCCCGTTCGGGCCCGACGACGTCACGCTCGCCGGGGAGCTCGCGGCCCGCGCCGCCGTCAGCATCGACAACGCGCGCCTCTACCACCGCGAACACGAGACCGCCGTCATCCTCCAGCGCAGCATGCTGCCCCAGCACATCACCCCGCCGCCCGGGGTCGAGGTCGCGCACCGGTACCTGCCCGCCGGCGACGTCAACGAGATCGGCGGCGACTGGTACGACGTCCTGCGGCTCCCCGGGGGCAAGGCCGCCCTCCTCATCGGGGACGTCATGGGCCACGGCATCGCCGCCGCGGCGGTCATGGGACGGCTCTCCGCGAGCGTCCGCGCCCTCGCCCGGCTCGACCTCGCTCCCGAGGCGCTGATGCGGCAGCTGGAGGCGACCCTCGACGACCTCGCGGAACCGATGATCGCCACCTTCCTGTACGCCGTGATCGACCCCCGGACCGGTCACTGCCGCATCACCCGCGCCGGACACCCGCCGCCGGCGGCCATCGCCCCCGACGGCACGGTCCGTCTCCTCGACCTGCCGCCCGGCACCCCGCTGGGGGTCGGCGGGACGGTCTTCTCCACGACCGACCTGACCCTGTCGCCGGGCAGTGTCCTCGTCATGTACACCGACGGCCTCGTCGAAGCCCGCGGAAGCGACATCGACGAGCGGCTCGCGGAACTGACCCGGCTGCTCACCGAACCCCAGCATTCGCTGGACCACCTGTGCGACGCGCTGATCAGCCACCTCGTCCCGGCCTCCGCCGACGACGACATCGCCCTGCTCGTGGCGCGCGTCGGCACCGCCCCCCACCCCCACGGGCCCCCGTAGACCGGCCGGGCAGGATGGGGGAATGGAGTTCACCGAACTGGAGCACCGGGCCCGCGCGCTCGCGGCGCCGGGCACCCGCCGGGTCCTCGGCATCGCGGGGCCGCCCGGTGCCGGCAAGTCGACCCTGGCCGCACGCCTCGCCGGGGCGCTCGGGCCCGAACTGGCCGTCGTCGTACCGATGGACGGCTTCCACCTCGCCCAGGCCGAACTGGAGCGGCTGGGCCGGGCCGGCCGCAAGGGCGCCCCGGACACCTTCGACGCCGCCGGGTACGCGGCCCTGCTGGCCCGGCTGCGCGCCCCCGGGCCCGCCGCCGTCTACGCCCCGGCCTTCGACCGGTCGCTGGAGGAACCGCTCGCCGGCAGCATCCCCGTCGGCCGCGCGGTGCCCCTGGTGATCACCGAGGGCAACTACCTGCTGCACGAGGCGGGGGAGTGGGCGCAGGTGCGCGCGCTCCTCGACGAGGTCTGGTACCTCGCGCCCGAAGACGCCCTGCGCGTACGGCGGCTGGTGGCCCGGCACGTCCGCCACGGGAAGGCGCCGGCCCGTGCCGAGGAGTGGGTGGCGCGCTCCGACGAGGCGAACGCACGGCTGATCGCCGCGGGCCGGATGCGGGCGGACCTGGTCGTGGAGTAGGGGCGTACGCGGCGGAAAGGGGGGCGCGCAGCGGAGCAGATGCGCCATTTCCCGAAAGATTTCCGTCGGCAGCCGTGCACAATCGGGCGGATTTTCCGATGGGGTGGTGTCGGGGGAGGGGGCCGGGGGGGAGGGCCCGGGGGGTGTGGGGGGGGGCACCCCCATGAGGCCCACAAGGAGGAT
>NZ_JBHYVA010000258.1:0-965 GCF_042750055.1 Streptomyces sp. NPDC059456 | reverse complement strand
GGGGCCGCGCTGGGGAGCTGAGCCGACTTTCCCCTAATTATACCGGACGGCCGCGGTCCACAACGGGGGGTATTTTCCGAGGGGGTGGTGTGGGGGGCGCGGCCGGGGCGTCCGGCCGCTGGATGTGGGGGGCAGGCACGCCCGTTGCGCTCACTTCACCGGAAGGCTTCCCGCAGACGTGAACCGAGTCCAGACCGTCACGCCCGTGCTGATACTCGTCGCTTTCGACGCCGTCAGGAGACACCCACGCCGCCCGCATGGAGGAGCGCATGAGTGAGGGCGAGTTCGACCCGTCCGGTGACCGGGCGGTCTCCAGCGAGCTGGCCGGCGTGCTGCCGGTCGAGTTCAGTGCGTTCCACTCCCAGCACCACCGCACCTATCTGCGCTACGCACACCTGCAACTGGGCTCCCGCGAGGACGCCGAGGACGTCGTCGACGACGTGTTCACCTTCCTGCTGAAGGTGTGGCGCCAGGCGCTGAAGGAGGCGAGCCTCCACGGCTTCGCCTGGGCGGTGCTGCGCGAACACGTCGCGCGCAGACTGGCGCTCCTCGGCCGGCCCGGGGCGATGGTCGAGACGGCCTGGTTCGCCGCGCTGCGCCGCGCCTCCCGCCGGCGCATGGAACTGCTGGAGTCCAAGCTCGGCTTGTACGCGGCGATCGAGTGCCTGCCCGAACGGCACTACGACGTGGTGCTGCTGGCCTTCCTGCTGGGGTACGACAACGGCACCGTCGGCCGGACGATGGGGATCTCGCCCGCCGCGGTCCGTTCGCACATTCGAGGCGCAAACCGAATGCTGTCCCAGAAACTCGGGACGGACTGGGCTCCTGGAGAGGAGAAGGGCCAGTGAGCGACATGACGGCCGACCGCGACGCCGTGACCGGGGAGGAGGGGCAGGAGCTGGCGGCGGCACTGGCGCAGGCCCGGGTCCTGGTCGAGGAGTACGCCGGCTACGACGAGGACGCCG
>NZ_JBHYVA010000257.1:301-10624 GCF_042750055.1 Streptomyces sp. NPDC059456 | reverse complement strand
GCCCCACCGGGAGGACTGACGGGCCTGCCGGGAGGACCGACGGCAGGGAGGGTGGGGCGACGGCGGCGGCCTCGACGCCGCGGCCGTGACCGTGGGCCCCGAAACGGGCCGCGGCGGCGGGCAGGCTCGACTGCAGAGGGGAAGGCCCGGGGTCGGGCATCCGTGACTCCTTGGTGAGGTGGTTGGCTGTCCCGGATCCCGGGCAGGACCGGGCGGCCCGGGACGCGGGTCCCGGGCTTCACGGCCGTCGGGCGGGTCCTCCGGGAGGACGCGGGCAGAGCCCTCAGTCCTGCCTGCGGGCGATCTGGACGTTCTCCAGCACGCCGAGGGCGTCGGGCACCAGGATGGCGGCGGAGTAGTACGTGGAGACCAGGTAGGAGATGATCGACCGCTCGTCGATGCCCATGAACCGCACCGACAGGCCCGGCTCGTACTCCTCCGGCAGACCGGTCTGGCGCAGGCCGATGACGCCCTGGTTGTCCTCGCCGGTACGCATCACGAGGATCGAGCTCGTGTTCTCCTTGCTGATGGGGATCTTGTTGCACGGCAGGATCGGCACGCCGCGCCAGGCCGGGACCTGCTGTCCGCCGAGGTCGACGTGGTCCGGGTACAGCCCGCGGGCGTTGAACTCGCGCCCGATCGCCGCGATCGTCTTGGGGTGGGCGAGGAAGAGCTTGGAGCCGCGGCGGCGGCACAGCAGCTCGTCGAGGTCGTCCGGGGTGGGCGGGCCGGAGTGGGTCTGGATCCGCTGCTTGAAGGCGGCGTTGTGGAGCAGACCGAACTCCCGGTTGTTGATCAGCTCGTGCTCCTGGCGCTCGCGCAGCGCCTCGATGGTGAGCCTGAGCTGCTCCTCGGTCTGGTTCATCGGCTCGTTGTAGAGGTCCGCGACCCTCGTGTGCACCCGCAGCACGGTCTGGGCGATGGAGAGTTCGTACTCGCGCGGGTTGAGCTCGTAGTCGACGAAGGTGCCGGGCAGCTCCGGCTCGCCGGTGTGGCCGGCCGACATCGCGATCTCGGCCTCGCCGTGCTTGTTCTGCCGCTGGTGCGGCAGCGAGCCGAACTGCTGGACGTGGGCCTGCAGGTGCGGCGCCGAGGACAGCACGGAGGCGAAGTCGGAACGGGAAAGGGTGAGCAGGGTGCCCGCGGTCGCCGCGGTGGCCGTGAAGTCCCAGCCGCCGGCCCCGTCCAGCAGGGCGTGCTCGCCGAACCGGTCGCCGTCCGCGAGCACGGCGACGGCGACCTCGTCCCCGTACTTGCCGACGGAGGTCTGGTTGATCCGGCCGTGCGCGATCATGTGGATCTCGTTCGCGGGGGTGCCCCGCTCGACCAGCACCTCACCGGCACGGAAGTCGCGCTGGACGCAGCGTCCGGCGAGCGCGGTCAGCACCTCCACGTCGTCGAAGCCGCGCAGCATGGCGAGTTCGCCCAGCTCGCGCGGGATCACGCGGACGTGGGCCCCGTCCTGGACGAACTCGATGCGGCCGTCGCCGACGGTGTAGGTGAGCCGGCGGTTCACCCGGTAGGTGCCGCCCTTGGTCTCCACCCAGGGGAGCATCTTCAGCAGCCAGCGGGAGGTGATCTCCTGCATCTGCGGGGCGGACTTGGTCGTGGTGGCGAGGTTGCGGGCAGCCGCCGTACCCAGGCTGGTCTGCCGGGGCGCTTCGAGCTGCGCCTCCGGGCTGGTGTCCACGGTCATCGGACGGGAGCTCCTTCGTAAGGGTGGTGAGCGGCGCCCGCGGGGGCGCACGTCACCGGCGAAAGAAGAAAGAAAGGGGGCGGATATCCGGGCAATCCATCCAGATCCGGGAGCACACTAACCGTCCGTGTAAGCCGTGCGCCCCTTCAGCCGTCGCCATTACCTCGATACGGCGATCTTGGCGCGCGGGATGTTTAAGGGGCGCTATATCAACTTTCAGCCTCGCTCGAACACCTGCCCCGGGTATCGAAGTTGACGCAGAATCAGACATTCGGCCCCGCCGCGGCCACCCCGGCGCCGGTCCGCGGTCGGGCATGCTCGTTCTCCGGCCAACCTCCCCGCCCGCTTCGGGCCGGAGACCCCCGTGAGCCCTGGAGCGGTGAGTCCCCATGAGCAGCAGCCCCGCGGATGCGGTCTCCCGCCAGGAGTTCGACGCGATCTTCGCGGCGGTCCGCACCTGGGGCCGCTGGACCCCGGCCGACCGCGGCGCCTGGAACCGGGTCACCCCGGAGCACGTACGGCGGGCCGCGGGCCTGGTCCGGTCCGGAACCGCGGTACCGCTGGGGCTGCCCTGGGACACCCGGCCCGGTCCGGACAACCCCAGGCCGGCCCTGCACCACATGACCGACCTCGGCGACGTGGAGGCACCCGAGCCCGCCACGTACAAGGACTTCCTCGCGGCCGATTACCACGGCAAGGCCGTGAGCCACCTGGACGCGCTGTCACACGTCGCCTACGAGGGGCGACTCTACGACGGCCGTCCGGCGCGGGAGGCCGTCGGCTCCGGGGGCGCCCGGTTCGGCTCCGTGGCGGCGCTCGGCCCGCTGGTCACCAAGGGGGTGCTCCTCGACCTGCCGGCCGTCCACGGGGCGGACTGGCTGGAGCCGGGGCACCCGGTCCACGCGCGGGACGTCGTCGCCGCCGAGCGCGCACTGGGCGTGACGATCGACGAGGGCTGCGCGGTACTGCTGCGCACCGGACGGTTCCGCCGCAGCCGCGAGCTCGGCGCCTGGGACTCCGGCGCCGCGAGCGCGGGCTTCCACGTGGACGCGGTGCCGCTGCTGGCCGAGCGCGCCATCGCCCTGCTCGGCGGCGACGGGGACAGCGATCTGCGCCCCTCGCCGGTCGAGGGCGTCCACTCCCCCGTCCACGCCCTCGCCGTGGCCGCCATGGGGGTGCCGCTGCTGGACAACCTGGACCTCGAAGCGCTGTCGGCGGCCTGCGCCGGGGCGGACCGCCACGAGTTCATGATCGTCGTGGCGCCGCTGAACGTACCGGGCGGGACGGGTTCCCCGGTCGATCCGGTCGCGGTCCTCTGATCGGGCGATGCGGACAAATGGGTAGGAATATACTCAGAAAGCACTTGCTCGGTGGGGTCGCTCCGGTGCGGCCGGGGGCACGGCGCCGAGGACTCGGCAAGGGGACGTGATGCACATGGGGGCCACGGGAGAGCAGATCGGCCCCGCACGCTCCCGTGAGCGGTTCCTGGTCGGCGAGACGATCGCGGACGGGGTGCGGAGCCCGATCCTGAACTCCTGGCTGCGCTGCCAGTCACTGGGGTTGTCGCCGGACCAGACCGAGCTCCCCTACCGGGACGACTTCGATCCGGACAGCCGGCTCGTCCACGCCGCCGGGCCCGTGCTCGACCGGCTGGCGTCCCGGTTCGGCGGCAGCCGGATGAACGTCTGCCTCGCCGACGGGAACGGAACGGTGCTCCAGCGCCGCTTCGGGGAACCCGGCCTCGCCCGCACCCTGCCCCCCATCCAGGCCGTCCCCGGATTCGTCTTCGCCGAACGCTTCGCGGGGACCAACGGCATCGGCCTCGCACTCGCCGAACGGCGGCTCGTCAAGGTCTACGGGGCCGAGCACTTCGCCGAGCGCTCCCAGTCGAACGCCTGTTCCGCCACCCCGATCCGCGACCAGCTGAGCGGGCACATCGTGGGCGTGCTCTGCCTCGGCTACCCGCACGGTTACGAGGCCCCGGCCCTGGCCGTCCTGGTCCGCCGGGCGGCGGAAGGCATCGAGCGGCGGCTGATGGAGCAGCGCTCGGCCCGGGAGCGCGCCCTGCTGCGCACCTACCTGGAGGCCGGCCACCTGGCCCACGACGGCGCGGCCCCCGGGGACGGGCCGCTGATGGGTCTGGACCAGCTCGGCGACAGCGGGCTGGACCACAGCGATCAGACGCTCCTCAAGGAGAAGGCCACCGAGCTCATCTGCTCGCCCCAGCGGGCCGCCGTCGAGGTGGCCCTCCCGCACGGGCGGGGGGTCACCCTGCTGAGCACCCCGCTCACGAGCCGCTCCGGAGTGGAGGGCGTCGTCGTCGAGGCCGTGTTCACCGGCGAGCCGCCCGCGGAGCACCACCTCTCCGTGCCGGCCCGCGCCGGACCGCCGCCCGCAGCGGCGCCCGGGGCGGCACCTGGTACGACCCCCGGGACGGCTCGCGGAAGGGGGCTCGTCCTGGTCGGCGAGCCCGAGGTGGGCAAGTACGCCATCGCCGCGCGGCGCCGCCTGGAGCTGCTGGCCGAGGCCAGCACCCGGATCGGCACCACGCTGGACGTGACCCGCACCGCCCGGGAGCTCGCCGAGATGGCCGTTCCGCGGCTGGCCGACTACGTCACGATCGACGTGCCGGAGTCGGTGCTGCGCGGCGAGGAGTCCGCCGACCCCCGCAGCGAGCTGTACCGGGCGGTGCTCCACGGCATCCGCGACGACTGCCCCTTCTACCCCGCCGGCGAAGGGGTCGAGCTGCGCGCCGCGACCCCCCACATGCGGTGCCTGGACAGCGGGCACGCCGTACTGGAACCCGACCTCAAACAAGCGGTCGGCTGGATCGACCAGGAACCCGAGCACGCCCGGCGGATCCTCGCCCACAAGGTGCACTCCCTCGTCTGCGTCCCGCTCCTCGCCCGCGGCGTCCTGCTGGGCATCGCGAGCTTCTACCGCTCCGAGGACCCGGCCCCCTACGGGGACGACGACAGCCGGCTGGCCCAGGAACTCGCGGCGCGCGCCGCCCTCTGCATCGACAACGCGCGCCGCTACACCCGTGAGCACAACCTGGCCCTGGCCCTGCAGCAGAGCCTGCTCCCGCGCGGCGTGCCCGAGCAGGGCGCCGTCGAGGTCGCGCACCGCTACCTGCCCGCCGCCTCCGGAGCGGGCGGCGACTGGTTCGACGTCATCCCGCTCTCCGGCACCCGCGTCGCCCTCCTCGTCGGGGACGTCGTCGGCCACGGCCTGCACGCCGTCGCCACGATGGGCCGGCTGCGGACGGCCGCGCGCAACTTCGCCGAACTGGAACTCGCCCCCGACGAGCTCATGACCCACCTGGACAACCTCCTGGTGCGCCTGGACCGGGAGGAGGGCGGGGACAACGACCCCGACAGCACCGGCATCGCCGGCGCCACCTGCCTCTACGCCGTCTACGACCCGACGACCCGGCAGTGCACGATGGCCCGCGCCGGGCACCCGCCGCCCGCGCTGGTCCACCCCGACGGCCGCGTGACCTTCCCCGAGCTGCCCGCCGGACCGCCGCTGGGACTGGGCGGGCTGCCGTTCGAGACCGCGGAGATCGGGCTCCCCGAGGGGAGCACGCTGGTCCTGTACACCGACGGACTCGTCGAGGACCGCCACCGCGACATCGACGTGGCCCTGGACCAGCTGAGCCACGTCCTGGCCCGGCCGGACCGCAGCCCGCAGGACACCTGCCGGGCGGTCATGGACGCCATGGCACCCGAGCACCCCGGGGACGACATCGCGCTGCTCGTCGCCCGCACCCGTACGGTTCCCGCGGACCGGATCGCCTCCTGGGACGTGCCCGCCGACCCCGCCCAGGTCGCCGGCGTCCGCGCCGCCGCCACCCGCCGACTCGCCGACTGGGGGCTGGAGGAGCTCGCGTTCGCCGTCGAGCTGATGCTCAGTGAGCTGGTCACCAACGCGGTGCGCTACGGCACCGAGCCCATCCGGGTCCGCCTCGTCCACGACCGCACCCTGATCTGCGAGGTCTCCGACGGCAGCAACACCGCCCCGCACCTGCGGCGGGCGGCCAGCACGGAGGAGGGCGGGCGCGGTCTGTTCCTCGTCGCGCAGCTCGCCCACGCGTGGGGCACCCGGTACACCGCCCGGGGCAAGGTCATCTGGGCCGAGTGCACGCTGGACGCCGCCTGATCCGCCCGGCGGCCCGCCCCTCGCCCGGGTCCCCGGCCCCCTCCACTCGACCATCGGGGGCACAGGGGGCGACATATCGCCCATATGCACATGGCCACCAGTAGCATCACCGGTGTCCTCGTCCCTTCAGGAAGAACCTCCCCAGGCGGCCCCGGAGGAGTCCGTGCACGACACTCCCGTCACCTCCCTCCGCCCGCCCGCGCGCGACGGCGAGGAGCCCCTCGTGCGGATACGCGGTCTCGTCAAGCGGTTCGGCGGCACCCTCGCCCTGGACGCGGTCGGCCTCGACGTCCACGGCGGCAGCGTCCTGGCCCTGCTCGGCCCCAACGGATCCGGGAAGTCCACCCTCATCAAGGTGCTCGCCGGGGTCCACCGCGCCGACGCGGGCGAGGTGAGCGTGGCCGGGCACCCGCTCGGCTCCGAGGCGGCCTCCCGCAGCATGTCCTTCATCCACCAGGACCTCGGCCTGGTCGACTGGATGACCGTCGCCGAGAACATCGCCCTGGGGACGGGCTATGCGCGCCGCGGCGGCCTGATCTCCTGGCGGCGGACCCGGGAGCGCTGCGCCGGGGCGCTGCGGATCGTCGCCGGGCACCTGGACGCCGACACCCGTGTCGCCGACCTCGCCCCCGCCGAACGCTCGCTGGTCGCCATCGCGCGCGGCCTGGCGAAGAGGGCTCGGGTCTTCGTCCTCGACGAGCCGACCGCCACCCTGCCCGCCGCGGACTGCGCGCGCCTGTTCGGCGTACTGCACGAGCTGCGGGACCGGGGGCACGGGATCCTCTACGTCAGCCACCGGCTCGACGAGGTGTACGAGGTCGCCGACGCCTTCGCCGTCCTGCGCGACGGCCGGATCGTCAGCGGGGGGCCGCTCGCCCCGTACGACCCGGCCCGGCTGGTGCGCGACAAGGTGGGCCACGAACCGGCCCGGCCGGCGCGCCGGGCCCCGGCCGCCGGCGGGCCCCCCGTACTGCGCCTCGACGGCGTGACGACCGCCCGCACCGGGCCCGTGACCCTGGAGCTGAGGGGCGGCGAGGTGCTCGGGATGGTGGGTCTGACCGGTGCCGGGCACATGCACCTCGGCCGCGCCCTGGCCGGCGCGCTGCCCCTGCTCGGCGGGCGGGCCCTGCTCGACGGACGTCCGTACCGTCCGCGCACCGTCGCCGCCGCGCTCGCCGCCGGCGTCGGCCTCGTGGCCGCGAACCGGCAGGAGGAGGGCTGCGCCGCGGAACTGACCGTACGGGAGAACTTCCTGGCCAACCCCCGGGCGGCCGGTGTGCCGGCGTGGCGCTGGGTGCGTCCGCGGCGCGAGCGCGCCGAGGCCACCGCCCTGATCGACCGGTTCTCGGTGGTCCCGCGCGACAGCGAGGTCCCGATCGCCACCCTGTCCGGTGGCAACCAGCAGAAGGTCATGGTCGGCCGGCGGCTGCGGGGGGACCTGCGGCTGCTGATCCTCGAAGAGCCGACGGCGGGCGTGGACGTCGGCGCGAAGGCCTCGATCCACCGGCTCCTGGACGAAGCGGTGGCCGCCGGCCTGGCGGTCCTGCTCATCTCCACCGATTTCGAGGAGGTCGCCGACGTGTGTCACCGGGCGCTGGTGTTCGGGCGCGGGAGCGTGGTGGCCGAGCCGGCGGGCGAGGCCCTGACCGTCGCCGAACTCACCCGTACCGCCTCGGCCCTGCCCGCGATCACCGGAAGCGCGGAGGGCCGGTGAGCCCCTCCCGTACCGGGGCCGGCCCGGCGCGCCGCTCCGTGTCCGGTCACCCGCACGCGCACTTCCTCGGCAGGTACGGCCTCCTCGCCCTCACCGTCCTGCTCTTCCTGGCCTTCTCCGTCCTCCTGCCCGACACGTTCCCCACCCGGGACAACGTCTCCTCGATCCTCTCCACCCAGTCCGTGACGGCCGTCCTGGCGCTCGGTGCGACGATCTGCATCGCGGGCGGCAAGTTCGACCTGTCCATCGGCTACGGCCTGGGGTTGGCGCACGTCATGGTGCTCTACCTCATCGTCGACGAGGGCTGGCCCTGGACGCTCGCCTGCCTCGCGGTGGTGCTCGGAGGGGCGCTGGCCGGCGCCGTGAACGGCGCCATCGTCGAGTTCGCCCGCATCGACGCGTTCATCGCGACGCTGGGCACCGGCAGCATGATGTACGCCGTCACCGGCTGGATCACCGACGGGAGCCGGATCGTTCCGGGCCCCGACGGCCTCCCGGCCGCCTTCACCGACCTGTACGACGCCCGCTTCCTGGGGCTGCCGCTGCCCGCCTTCTACGTCCTCGCCCTCGTCGTCGTGCTGTGGGTGGTCCTGGAGCGGCTGCCGTTCGGCCGGTACCTGTACGTCATCGGCTCCAATCCGCGGGCCGCCGTGATGGTCGGCATCCCCACGCGCCGCTACTGCATCCACGCCTTCGCCGCCTCGGGCACCGTCGTCGGCCTCGCCGGAGTGCTGCTCGCCTCGCAGCAGCAGATCGGCAATCCGAGCGTCGGCCTGGACTACCTGCTGCCCGCGTTCGTCGGCGCCCTGCTCGGCTCCACCGCGATCAAGCCGGGGCGCGCCAACGCCATCGGAACGCTCGTGGCCGTGACCGTCCTCGCCGTCGGGCTCGCGGGGATCGGCCAGCTCGGCGCCCAGTTCTGGGCCACCCCGCTGTTCAACGGCGCCACGCTGCTCATCGCGGTCGGCCTGGCCGGCTACTCGGCCCGCCGGCGGCTGCGTCCCGACGCCGTCGCGGCGGGCGGGCCACCCGAGGAGCGGCCGCCCGTGACCGGGGCCGACGACGGCTCCCCCTGAACACCTCCCCGCGCACACCGGCCCCAGGAGCGAGCACCGTGTACCCGAACCGCAAGACCGCCCTCGCGGCCGCAGCGCTGCTGGCGGCGGCCGCCACCGCCGTCGCCGGCTGCGGGGGCGGCGGCCCGTCGAACACCACGGCCCCCTCGGCCGCCGGCTGTCCGGACGTCCTGCGGGAGGCGAAGGCGGCCGTACAGCGCGCCGAGAACCCCGACACCTCCTGGAACGGGCCCACGGCCGGTCCCGCGGCCGTCCCCGGCAAATCGCTGGTCTACGTCGCGCAGACCATGACGAACCCCGGGGTCGCCGGGGTCGCGAAGGGCGTCCGGGAGGCGGCGCAGGCCATCGGCTGGAACGTCCGGGTGATCGACGGGGACGGCACCCCGGCCGGCATCCAGGCGGCGCTCGGCCAGGCCGTCACCCTCAAGCCCTCGGGCATCGTCATCGGCGGGTTCGACCCCCGGCTGACCTCCCAGCAGGTGGCGCGGGCCGAAGCCGCCGGCATTCCGCTCGTCGGCTGGCACGCCGTCAGCTCCCCCGGCCCGAGTACGGACCCGAAGCTGTTCACGAACGTCACCACGAAGGTGGAGGAGGTGGCGAAGGCCAGTGCCGACTGGGTGATCGCCCGGTCCGGCGGCTCCGCCGGGGTCGTCGTCTTCACCGACGACTCGATCCCGTTCGCCGGGACGAAGTCCCGGCTGATCGAGCAGCGGCTCGCCGCCTGTCCCGGTGTGCAGGTCCTGGCGCACAAGAACATCCCGATTCCGGACGCGAGCCGGCGCACCCCCCAGGAGGTCTCCTCGCTGCTGTCCCGCCTGCAGCAGAAGTGGACGTACTCCGTCGCCATCAACGACCTCTACTTCGACGACGCCGCACCGGCGTTCCGCGCCGCCGGCAAGCCCGGCTCCGGGCCGCCCCACAACATCGGCGCCGGCGACGGCGACCCCTCCGCGTTCCGGCGCATCAACAGCAAGCAGTACCAGGCCGCCACCGTCCCGGAGCCGCTCTCGCAGCAGGGCTGGCAGATCGTCGACGAGTTCAACCGCGCCTTCGCCGGACGGCCGGCCAGCGGCTACGTCGCCCCCGTCCACATCGCCACGGCCGAGAACAGCGCCGGGGCCACCTCCTGGGACCCCCGCGGCTACCAGCAGGCGTACGAGAAGATCTGGCACGGCTGACCGCGCGGCGCCGGCAGCGGGACCGTGCGGGGCATCGGCCGGGGCGGCGGTTCAGAGCCAGTTGACGGTGAGGGGGGAGGTGGCGGCGGTGTGGGGGGGGTGAATGTTGCTTCGCAGCCCGGGGTGGCCTCCGGCGGCAGACGAGCAGGCTGGTGCAGTCGAGGTACGTCACGGTCTCGCCCTGGGGCTGCGTGGGCAGGGGGACGTCCGCGATCCTGGTCCCGGCGGCGTCGTACACGGAGGCCGCGGCGCCCAGCGGGCCGCCGCCGCGCAGGGCGTACGAGGCACCCGACGGGGAGAAGGCGCCGTCGGTCGTGAAGAACCGGGCCGGACGGGGCCGCGGTCGCGGTGTTGACCCGGCCGGTCTGCCGGGGCAGAGGCGCCTCGTACAACCGCCCCGTGGCGCCGATCGGTTTGCTCGCGATGTACGGCTGCCCGGTGACCGGGTCGGCGAGCAGTGGCTCGGCGTCGTGCCGGCCGTCCGGGCAGGCGAAACGG
>NZ_JBHYVA010000257.1:0-291 GCF_042750055.1 Streptomyces sp. NPDC059456 | reverse complement strand
GGGTGGGTGAGTGTGGCGCTGGTTTGGGCCCGCGCGCCGCGCCTCACACACCGGCGGGTCGCCGGGGTCACGGTGGTGTCGGCGAGCCGGTCGGGCTCGGCGAAGGCGTGCACGAGGATCCCGGCGCGGCCGGCGAGGCTGTCGCCGATGTCGCCCCCCCCGGATCACCGGGAGGCCGGCCGCGTCCTTTGCCGGTGCCGGGCGCGGAGGACCCCTCTTTGAGCCGCGCGCAATTCCCTACCCGCACCGCTGGCCGAAATGGGGCCGCGCGGTCAGAGCGCCCGCTCCCGG
>NZ_JBHYVA010000256.1:0-10632 GCF_042750055.1 Streptomyces sp. NPDC059456 | reverse complement strand
CGTTCCGCCGTCCGGTGGCCCCGGTCCCCTTCCCAGGGGGCCGGGGCCATCGGCGTACCCGGGCTGGACACGCCCCTACGGGCCGGTAACCTCTGGCCATGAGCAAGCCGCCCCGCCTCACGCTTCCCTCCGGTGCCCGTGCGTACCTCCTGTCCACCGCCCGCGGCGATTTCGCCGTGCACGAGGCCGGTGAGCCGGTCCGCGGGACCGCCCTGCTGGTCCCCGGTTTCACGGGCAGCAAGGAGGACTTCATCGGGCTCCTGGAGCCGCTGTCCGCCGCCGGGTACCGGGTGGTCGCGGTCGACGGGCGCGGCCAGCACGAGAGCCCCGGTCCGCGCGAGGAGTCGGCGTACGCGCTCCAGGAACTGGCGCTGGACGTCCTCGCCCAGACCGCCGCGCTGGACGGGGGGCCGGTCCACCTGGTCGGCCACTCGCTGGGCGGGCTGGTCTCCCGGGCCGCCGTCCTGCGCGACGCGGCGCCGTTCGCCTCCCTCACGCTGATGAGCAGCGGGCCCGCGGCGATCGCCGAGGACCAGCAGGAGCGTACGAAGCTGCTGGTCGCCGCGTTGGAGGCGATGCGGGAGGACATGGCGGGGGTGTGGACGGCGATGCGGTCCTTCGACCCGGAGGACGCGGTCCCCGATTCCCCGGAACTCGCGGAGTTCCTGCGCGGGCGGTGGATGGCGACGGTGCCCGAGCAGCTGATCGCCACGGGCCGGGTCCTGGTCTCCGAGCCGGACCGGGTGGAGGCGCTGAGCGGTGTGGACCTGCCGAAGCTGGTGCTGTCGGGCGAGGTCGACTACGCGTGGCCGGTCCCGCTGCTGGACGACATGACACATCGGCTGGGTGCGGAGCGGGTGGTGGTGGCGGGCACCGAGCACTCCCCCAATGCGGAGAACCCGCAGGTCACGGCGGGTGCGCTGGCTGCCTTCTGGGATGCCCACCCCCAGGTTTAGTTAGCCAGTCAAAAAATTTCCTTAGCGTAGGGAATGTTTGCCTCTTACACTTCGTTGGGAACAGTGCAAGGAGAACACTGACGAAGGGAGAAGCCCGTGCGCTTCGAGATTCTGCGCCTGGACGATGTCGACGGAACCGCCGTGGACAGCACCGTCGTGGACGCGGCCTCCGTCAACCGGATCGTGCAGCAGGCGGCCGCAGTGGGCCAGCGCATTCTGATCCGACCGGCCGAGAGTGCGTCCTCCTGACACTCCGCACGAATACACACACGCGAAAGCCCCCGCACCGAGCGGGGGCGGGGGCTTTCGCGTGCGGGCGGAGCCCGTCGGGGCTGCGGGCCGGCCGGCGCCGGTCAGGCGCCGTGCACGACCTGGAGCACGCCGTTGATGATCTGCTGGACGGCGATCGCGGAGAGCATCATGCCGGCGAGGCGCGTCACGAGGACGACGCCGCCGTCCTTGATGACCCGGATGATCACCAGCGAGTAGCGCATCGTGATCCACAGCACGACGTGCATGGCGATGATCGCGGACCAGACGGAGAGCTGTGCGCCGACCCCGTCCGCCTTCTGCACGGCGAGGATGACGGAGACGATCGCACCGGGGCCCGCCAGCAGCGGCATGCCCAGCGGCACGAGGGCGACGTTGACGTCCTTGGTCTGCTTGGGCTCGTCGGTCTTGCCGGTGAGCAGGTCGAGCGCGATGAGCAGGAGCAGCAGACCGCCCGCGATCATCAGCGCGGGGACGGAGACGTGCAGGTAGTCCAGGATCTGCTGGCCGCAGATGCCGAACACGGCGATGACGCCGAAGGCCACGCAGACGGCCTGCCAGGCCATGCGGCGCTGCACCTTGGCGGGGCGGCCGGAGGTCAGGGCGAGGAAGATCGGCGTGATCCCCGGGGGGTCCATAATCACAAAAAGCGTGAGAAATAGGGATCCGAAGACGGCGAAGTCGAACACAGTGATGCCTTGCAGGAGAGAGGGGTGTTTCGAAGGAAGAAGAAGGGGCGGGCGGGCGCGCTTACGCGCCGGTCGCTCCGCCGGCGCCCGGCACGGGGAAGGCCCCCGTCGCGCGGCGCGTGATCTCGCCGTAGATCTCGGGGTCCGTCGTGTACTCCCCGAGGCGACAGGTCTTGCGGCTGCCGTGGTAGTCGCTGGACCCCGTGGTGAGGAGGCCGAGCTCGCCGGCCAGGGCGCGCAGCCGCCCGCGCGCGTCACCGTCGTGGTCCATGTGGTCCACTTCGATCCCGTCCAGGCCCGCGGACGCGAGCTCGGCTATCGCGGACTCGGGGACGCAGCGGCCGCGCTTGACGGCGGCGGGGTGCGCGAAGACGGTGACCCCGCCGGCCGCCTTGACGAGGCGGATGGCGTCGAAGGGGTCGAGCTCGTGCTTCTCGGCGTACGCGCGGCCGCCGTCGGCGAGCCAGTCCGGCGTGAACGCGTCGGACACGGTGGGGACGACGCCCAGCTCGACGAGTGCGGTGGCGATGTGCGGACGCCCGACGGAGCCTTCGCCTGCAATCCGGGCCACCTGCTCCCAGGTGACGTCGACGCCCAGTTCCCGGAGCTTGCCGATCATGGCGTGGGCGCGAGGGGTGCGGTCGTCGCGGACGAGTTCCCGCTCGCGGGCGAGCTCCGGCTCCTCGGGGTCGAAGAGGTACGCGAGCAGGTGCATCCCGATGCCGTCGAGCCGGCAGGACAGCTCCATGCCGGTGACGAGGGTGAGCCCCTGCGGCAGTGCGGCGAGGGCTTCGGCGTATCCCCCGACGGTGTCGTGATCGGTCAGCGCGACCACGTCCAGCCCGGCGGCGGCCGCATTGCGGACCAGCTCGGCGGGGGTGTCGGTCCCGTCGGAGGCCGTGGAGTGGGCGTGCAGGTCGATGCGCACGGCCGGTGCTCCAGGGGTCTCGCGGGTACGGGGGGACACCCCAGGATACCGCCCGCCCGCCGCGCGGGCGCCACGGCGCCTGCGGGCCCGACCCGGTGAACGGGGCCTACGGACCGAGGACGCGGGGGCTCAGGGCGCCGCACGGGAGGAGTTCGACCTCGGCTCCGGCGTCCCGCAGGTCCGTCAGCACCAGTTCGTCGTACATCAGCAGGCCCGACTGCTCCGGCCAGACGACGGCCCACAGCCACAGCCCGCGCGCCTCGCCGGCGAACACGGCCCGGTCGTCCGGGGCTCCCTTCACGTGCCACAGCGGTGTCGGGCGGCCCGCCGCGACGACCTTGACGTGCGGCGGGGAGGAGACGTCGATGTGCGTACCGGGGTCGGGGCCGTCGATCCCGGCGTACCGGGCGCCGAGGCCGACCCCCAACTCCTCCGCGACCAGCAGCAGCTCGCCGATCCCGCCGAGCGGTCCGGGGCCCGAACAGGCCACCGCCGTCGCCCGGCCCCCGCTGCGGTCGTCACCGGCTGCCGCCACTCCGGTGAACAGCCACCCCACCGGCAGCGGCCACGGCATCCACACCGGCACCTTCGCCCGGTTCACCACCACGCCCAGGCCCTCGACGCTGGGCGGGATGACGGGTTGCAGGGGGTGGACCGTGCCGTGCAGCGCGCACTGCCACGAGTCGGAGAAGAGCCCGGGCGCCCTGACCCGGCCACCGCACTTCGGGCAACTTGGTTCGCCCCTCATAAGAAGCCACGCTCCTCCCCGCCCGGCGCCCCGTCAAGACACGATCACCCGTCCGGATGTGTCAGTCCAGCGCCACGGCGGTACGGAGGGGGTCCCGCAGATCCGTGCCGTGCGACAGCCAGCGTTCCTGGAGCGCCGCCGCGCCGTGCACCCGTTTCCAGGCGGCCTCGTTCGCCGTCATCGGCAGGAGCGGGAGGAAGTGCACCGGGTCCATCGGCGCGTCGAGTTCGAGGTCCTCCACCAGTCCGCCCGGCTCGGCGACGAGCACGGAGGTGAACGGCGCCCCGTCCCACAGCGGCCCGCCCACGTCGAGCGAGGCGCCGGGGGACACCACCAGCCCCTCGACCTGCGGCGAGGAGCCGAGCACGGCGAGCGGCCGCAGCAGCTTGTCCGTGGGCGCCAGGCCCGCCCGCACGGTCAGCACGAGCTCGGCGCGCGGCCCGCGCAGCGGGTCGGCGACCACGACGGTCGGGTCGGACATCGGGTGCGCGGACATGCCGAGGGTCGCGTACCGCACGAGGTCGCCCTCGGCGAAACGGAGCACCTCGATGCGGTCGGTACCGAGGAAGGTGACGGCGGCGCGGGCGTCGGGTTCGCCGAGCGCGCTGCGCAGCCGGGCTTCGACAAGAGCCAGAATTTCTGCCATGAGGCGAGCATAGAACTCGTATGAGGCGGGTAAAGGGCGGGTCTTGACCATCCGTCGGCTGATAATGTTGACCGCTGGTCGGGGCCACACTCTTGAAGAGCTGTTTCGGGGCATCCGGCGACAGGACGTCCTCCACGGAGGACCGGCCGGAGGAGGTGGGGCTGCAATGGATCGAAGTCGATCGTGCAGTACCAACCGCTCTTCCACTCCCTGTACGGGCGCGTTCCCGCCCGTTTGATCATCTGATCAGTCGAAGAGCGACGGCAGAACTTTGTCCTCCCGTCCTGTTCCTTCCGTCCGCCCGGGCCTGCCCGCCTGCCGCGGCCGTGCCATCCGGAAGGGACCTCCCACCCGTACGGTCCGCAGCCGTGCGTGCGAAGGAGCCTGCCATGTCGATGCTGCCCTACCTGCGTGCCGCCGTACGTCCGGCCCTGCGCAGGTCCACCCCCGTCCTGCCCGGCTACGACACCACCCGCGACCCGTCCGCGAGCAGCGCGGTCGTCGACTGCGCCGTGTACCGCGACGGCCGACGCGCCCTGGGCTCGGCCTGCCTGACGCCCCGTGAGGCCATGGCCAGGGTCCGGGAGGACGGCGGGTTCGCCTGGATCGGCCTGCACGAGCCGACCGAGGCCGAGTTCGCGGGGATCGCCGCCACGTTCGGCCTGCACCCGCTCGCCGTGGAGGACGCGGTGCACGCGCACCAGCGGCCGAAGCTGGAGCGCTACGACGACACGCTGTTCACCGTCTTCAAGACGATCCACTACGTGGAGCACGACGAACTGACGGCGACCAGCGAGGTGGTGGAGACCGGCGAGGTCATGTGCTTCACCGGCCCGGACTTCGTCATCACGGTCCGGCACGGCGGCCAGGGCTCGCTGCGGTCCCTGCGCCACCGCCTCCAGGACGACCCCGAGCTCCTCGCCAAGGGGCCCTCGGCCGTCCTGCACTCGATCGCCGACCACGTCGTCGACGGGTACATCGCGGTCGCGGCGGCCGTCCAGGACGACATCGACGAGGTGGAGAGCGCGGTCTTCGCGGCGCCCGCCAAGGGCAGCGCGCGCGGCGGCGACGCGGGCCGCATCTACCAGCTCAAGCGCGAGGTGCTGGAGTTCAAGCGGGCCGTCTCCCCGCTGCTGCGGCCGATGGAGCTGCTGAGCGAGCGCCCGATGCGGCTGGTGGACCCGGACATCCAGAAGTACTTCCGCGACGTCGCCGACCACCTGGCGCGGGTGCACGAGCAGGTCATCGGCTTCGACGAGCTGCTGAACTCGATCCTCCAGGCCAACCTCGCGCAGGCGACGGTCGCCCAGAACGAGGACATGCGCAAGATCACCTCCTGGGCCGCGATCATCGCCGTCCCGACGATGATCTGCGGGGTCTACGGGATGAACTTCGAGCACATGCCGGAGCTCCACTGGCGCTACGGCTACCCGATGGTGATGGCCGCGATCGCCGCGTCCTGCTTCACCATCCACCGCGCACTGCGCCGCCACGGCTGGCTCTAGCCCCCGAGGGGGCACCCCCTACTCTGTTGCGCATGACTCTCAGTGCGCTCGACCTGGCCCTCGTCGAGGAGGCCACCAAGAAGTCCGGCCTGATCTGGGTCCGCGGCTCCGGGGCCGACCGGGCGCTGTGGCACGCCTGGGTGGACGGTGCGGCCCACGTACTGGGCGACGGGCCCGGGGAGCAGCCGTTCCCGGGGCTCTCGGACGGCGGGCCGGCCGAGGTGACCGTGCGCAGCAAGGACAAGGGCGGCCGGCTGGTCGCCTGGACCGCGACCGTACGGGAGCTCGAACCCCGCGGCGAGCAGTGGCGGGCCGCGGTCGCCGAGCTGAAGGGGAAGCGGCTGAACGCGCCCGACTCGGAGGAGATGACCGAGCGGTGGGCGCGCGAGTGCCGGCTGCTGCGGCTGGAGCCGGTGACGGCGAGCACGGACCTGCCCGGCGGATCGCTGGCCGCGGTCCCGCTCGGCTCGCCGGCGGTCACCCGCAGACCCGTCCCGGCCGGCCTGCCGAAGCTGCTGCTGCGGCGGAAGAAGGCGGCCGGCGGGACCCCTACTTCGTAGGGTCCGAGCCCTGCCCGGAGCTCTTGCCCGGGCTCGGGGCCGGCCCGGACCCGGCGCTCTGGCCCTTGGTCGTCGGCATCTGGGACCCGTAGTCGACGGTCTGGTCCTGGGCGGGGGCCTCCAGCGGGAAGGTTTTGCCCCACTCGGCGAGCTCCACCCGGCCCGCCCCGCCGGCCCGCTCCAGGCGCAGCGGGTACGGGGTCCCCTCCAGGGACACCGCCAGCTTGCCGCCCTTGCCCTTGTCCGCCGTGACCAGGACCGCGCGGGTGGGTCCGACCTTGGTGTACTCGCCCTTGGCGAGCTTCCCGTCGAGCCCGAGCAGCCCGTCGAGCAGCACGTGCATGTCGGTGAACCCGCGGAACTGCTTGTACGTGGGGTCGCTGTCGGGCACCTTCACGTACTTGTCGCCGAGCTTGCCGGCCGAGTCGGACTTCCCCCAGAACGCGGCGCTCGCCTTCAGGTAGAGCTGCTCCCCCACGCGCAGCACCTGGAAGGTGTCCTGCTGCAGCTTCACCTCGCCGGAGCCGCCGTCCTTGGCCAGCCGCATGTCGAGCGTGAAGGACTTGCCGCCGCTGACGAGCGTGCCGGACAGGTGCACCGAGGTGGCGGCCGCCACCGCGGCCTTCGCCTTGCCGTCGATCTGGTCGGCGGAGAGCTTGCCGACGCCGTTGGTGCCCTCGTCCGGGTCCGCCCCGCAGCCCGTGCCGGTGACGGCCAGGCCAGCGAAGAGGACACCGACGAGGGCCGCCCGGCGCAGCCGAGCGGCGGGGAGGTGGGCGGTCACGGGCAGGTGCCTCTCGTCGTGCGTCTTCGAGCAGCAGGCAGCGTACCCGCCCGTAGTTCCGGTACCGGGCGGGTGGTCGGCCCTCCGGGCGGCCGCGGCAGCCCCGCTCACGGGCGGACCGCCCCACCAGGACGCTCTCCGGCGGCACGGGCTAGCCTGAGGGGCGGCAGGACTGAGGACCGACGCTCTAGGAGGCGCTCGCATGGCTGGTGGCGCCCCGCGGATCTTCGTCTCGCATCTGTCGGGTGTGCCCGTGTTCGACCCCGCCGGCGACCAGGTCGGCCGGGTCCGCGACCTCGTCGCGATGCTGCGCGTCGGCGGCCGTCCGCCGCGGCTGCTGGGCCTGGTGGTCGAGGTGGTCAGCCGGCGCCGGATCTTCCTCCCGATGACCCGGGTGACGGGCGTGGAGTCCGGACAGGTCATCACCACCGGCGTCGTGAACATGCGGCGCTTCGAGCAGCGGCCCACCGAGCGGCTGGTCCTGGGCGAACTGCTGGACCGGCGGGTGAACCTCGTCGCGGGCGGCGAGGAGGTCACCGTCCTGGACGTGGCCATCCAGCAGCTGCCGGCCCGCCGCGACTGGGAGATCGACAAGATCTTCGTACGCAAGGGCAAGGGCGGCGCGCTGCGCCGGCGCGGCGAGACCCTGACCGTCGAGTGGTCGGCGGTGACCGGGTTCTCGCTGGAGGAGCACGGGCAGGGCGCCGAGAACCTGGTGGCCACCTTCGAGCAGATGCGCCCGGCCGACGTCGCGAACGTCCTGCACCACCTGACGCCGAAGCGGCGCGCCGAGGTGGCCAACGCCCTCGACGACGACCGGCTCGCGGACGTCATGGAGGAGCTGCCCGAGGACGAGCAGGTGGAGATCCTCGGCAAGCTGAAGGAGGAGCGCGCCGCCGACGTCCTGGAGGCGATGGACCCGGACGACGCGGCCGACCTGCTCTCGGAGCTGCCGGAGGACGACAAGGAGCGGCTGCTGACGCTGATGCAGCCGGACGACGCGGCCGACGTGCGCCGCCTGCTGTCGTACGAGGAGAACACCGCGGGCGGTCTGATGACCACCGAACCGATCGTGCTGCGCCCGGACGCGACGGTCGCCGACGCGCTGGCCCGGGTACGGCAGGCGGACCTGTCGCCGGCGCTGGCCGCGCAGGTGTACGTGTGCCGGCCGCCGGACGAGACGCCGACGGGCAAGTACCTGGGGACCGTGCACTTCCAGCGGCTGCTGCGGGACCCGCCGTTCACGCTGGTGAGCTCGATCGTGGACACGGACCTGCCGCCGCTGCGTCCGGACGCCTCGCTGCCGGTGGTCACGAGCTACCTGGCCGCGTACAACATGGTCGCCGTGCCGGTGGTCGACGAGAGCGGTTCGCTGCTGGGCGCGGTGACCGTGGACGACGTGCTGGACCACCTGCTGCCAGACGACTGGCGGGAGACGGACTTCCATTCCGAGGAGGCCGTGCATGGCCGCTGAGCGGGGGCGCGGGGACCGCGACCGCGACGGGGCGCGCGAGCGTGCGCGCGAGTGGCGCCGGGAACAGTCCCGGGAGCGGCGCGAGCAGGCGCGGCTGCACTCGCGCGAGCACGGGCTCGCCGAGGCCAACGACCGGGCCGAGCGGGCGGAGCGGGCCGCGGAGCGCGCCGAGCGCACCAAGGCCGGGCAGTCGACGGGGTCGAGTGCGCTGACGCGTTCGCGGGTCCGCCTCGACCAGCCGAGGGCGCCGCGGCGCTCGCTGCTGCCCGAGTACGACCCGGAGGCGTTCGGCCGGCTGTCGGAGCGGGTGGCGCGGTTCCTCGGCACGGGCCGGTTCATCGTCTGGATGACGCTGGTCATCATCGTGTGGGTGCTGTGGAACATCTTCGCGCCGGACCACCTGCGGTTCGACCAGTACCCGTTCATCTTCCTGACGCTGATGCTGTCGCTGCAGGCCTCGTACGCGGCTCCGCTGATCCTGCTCGCGCAGAACCGCCAGGACGACCGCGACCGGGTCAACCTGGAGCAGGACCGCAAGCAGAACGAGCGGTCCATCGCCGACACCGAGTACCTGACCCGGGAGATCGCGGCCCTGCGGATGGGCCTGGGCGAGGTGGCGACCCGCGACTGGATCAGGTCGGAGTTCCAGGACCTGATCAAGGAGATGGACGAGCGCCGTCTATTCCCGGCGGAGAGTGACGAAGGCGACCGCTAGCGGCCTTTCCTGAGGCAGGCTACCGAGCCGTACCATCGGGGCATGGCTACCGACACAAGCTCCGCCGCCGTGCCCGAGCAGGATGCGATCCTCGACGCACTGGCGACGGTGAACGACCCCGAGATCCACCGGCCGATCACCGAGCTCGGCATGGTCAAATCGGTGGAGATCGGCGACGGCGGCGAGGTGGCCGTCACGGTCTACCTCACGGTGTCGGGCTGCCCCATGCGCGAGACGATCACCAAGAACGTCACCGAGGCCGTCGAGCGCGTCTCGGGCGTCACCTCGGTCGCGGTCACGCTGGACGTGATGAGCGACGAGCAGCGCAAGGAGCTGGCGGCCACGCTGCGCGGCGGCACCGCCGAGCGCGAGGTCCCGTTCGCCAAGCCGGGCTCGCTGACCCGCGTCTACGCGGTCGCGTCCGGCAAGGGCGGTGTCGGCAAGTCGTCGGTGACGGTGAACCTGGCCGCGGCGATGGCCGCGGACGGTCTGAAGGTCGGCGTCGTCGACGCGGACATCTACGGCCACAGCGTGCCGCGCATGCTGGGCGTGGACGGCCGCCCGACCCAGGTCGAAAACATGATCATGCCGCCGTCGGCCAACGGCGTGAAGGTCATCTCCATCGGCATGTTCACCCCGGGCAACGCGCCCGTGGTGTGGCGCGGTCCGATGCTCCACCGCGCCCTCCAGCAGTTCCTCGCGGACGTGTTCTGGGGCGACCTGGACGTCCTGCTGCTGGACCTGCCGCCGGGTACGGGCGACATCGCGATCTCCGTCGCCCAGCTGGTGCCGAACGCGGAGATCCTCGTCGTGACCACCCCACAGCAGGCCGCGGCCGAGGTCGCGGAGCGTGCCGGCTCGATCGCCGTGCAGACGCACCAGAAGATCGTCGGCGTGGTCGAGAACATGTCCGGGCTGCCCTGCCCGCACTGCGACGAGATGGTCGACGTGTTCGGCTCGGGCGGTGGCCAGAAGGTCGCCGACGGCCTCACCAAGACGGTCGGCGCGACCGTCCCGGTGCTGGGCTCCATCCCGATCGACGTACGGCTGCGCGAGGGCGGCGACGAGGGCAAGCCGGTCGTCCTGTCCGACCCGGACTCCCCGGCCGGCGCGGCGCTGCGCTCCATCGCCGGCAAGCTGGGCGGCCGCGCCCGCGGCCTGGCCGGCATGTCCCTGGGCATCACGCCGCGCAACAAGTTCTGACGCTTCCGGTACGGGCGGCCCGCACGGGCCCCCGTACCGCACAGCGCGAAGGGGCCCCCCCGCCGCCGGGGGCCGGTACCGTTCCCGGACCGGGTTGGGGGGCGGGGACCGGGGCGGGGGGGGCCGGGGCGCCCCCGAGCGAACCCCCCCCGTC
>NZ_JBHYVA010000255.1:0-10649 GCF_042750055.1 Streptomyces sp. NPDC059456 | reverse complement strand
GATCGGGCGACCCCCGAGTGATACACTCTCTTTTTCGTGGGAAGCGTCAGATGTGTATTCGGGACAGGTCCCGACGGTTCGCTCGACCCCGGGTTCGGCGACCGCGGCAGGGTACTGGCCGACGTCGGTCCCGGCAGCACCGACGAGGACCTGGCGGGACTCGCGCTGCAGCCCGACGGCCGGATCCTCGCCGGCGGCAGTACCGCTCCCACCGCGTTCGGCCAGGACAGCGACTTCCTGCTCGCCCGCTTCCGCGACGACGGCGCCCTCGACCGGAGCTTCGGCCGCGACGGGTTCGTCGTCACCAAGACCGCGCCGGGTGACGCGGACGACGAGATCTTCGACATCGCGCTGCAATCCCCGACCCGCCTCGTCGCCGCGGGCGAGTGCGACCAGCCCACCACGGGGAGGGACGTCTGCCTCGCCCGCTATCGCGTGGGGCGGTAGGGGGCACGACGGGCGTGCAGCGGCGTGGCGCCGGCGCGGAGTCCGCCGGGGTGTCGGAATCCTGTCGGCGGTGAACGCGCTCTGTCGGCGGTCTGTCGACGGACGGTGCGACCTTGGGCGGGTCGAGTGCTCTGCGTGAGCACGCTGCCCGATCCCAAGGAGCCAGTCATCGTGTCTTCCGCAGCCCAGACCCGCCCGTGGAACGTCCACCGGCTGCCGTCCGCCGAGGGCAGGACGTTCCTGGTCACCGGGGGCAATGCCGGGATCGGCTACTTCGTCGCCGAGCAGCTCGCCGCCACCGGCGCCGTCGTCGTACTCGGCAGCCGGGACGCCGCGAAGGCCGACGCCGCCATGGCTTCGATCCGCTCACGCGTCATCGGCGCGCACGTACGCCACCTTCGGCTGGACCTCGCCGACCTGCCGTCCCTGAAGACCGCCGTGGACGGGCTGGACCTCGATCGTCTCGACGCCGTCGTCCACAACGCGGGGGTCGCGCTCGACGACCCGCCGCGCCGGGAGACCGGGGACGGCCATGAGCTGATGTTCGCCACCAACCACCTCGGCCACTTCTCGCTCACCCGGTGGCTGGCCCCCCTGCTGTCCGCGGCTCCGGGCGGCCGCATCGTGACGGTGGGGAGCTTCGCGGCCCGGTCCGAGCGGCTGGACCTGGGCGATCTGCAGTCGGACCGCGACTACCGGCCCAAACGCACCTACGGCCGATCGAAGCTTGCGCAGATGTGCTTCGGCTTCGAACTCGACCGCCGGCTGCGCGCCGGCGGCAGCACGGTGCTCAGTGTGGTGGCCCACCCCGGCGGCGCGCTGGACTCCCTCACCCCGTCCCGCCCGCCGGTGCACGTCCCGACCCCCGGCGAGCGGCTGCGCGCCCTGCCCGCCGGGCTCTTGGTGCAGGGCAAGGACGCCGGGGCATGGCCCGTCGTGCGTGCCGTCCTCGACCCGGACGTGCAGGGCGGGCAGTTGTGGGGGCCGAGGGTCTTCGGCCTGCGCGGCACACCACGGCGGGAGCCCGTCCCCGCCCACATGGCCGATCCGGACGTCGCCTCCCGCCTGTGGGCCGCCAGCGCCGAGCTGGCCGGCACCGATGCGCACCTCGGGTTCCGGTAGGCGCGCGGCCGCGCCCGCCCGTGACGCCGGCGGCGGCCTCGGATCAGAGCACCGGCGGGCCCGCCTCGATGCGGCGCAGCACCGGAGCCAGGCGGTCGAGGTCGGGTCCGGACTGCACCTGCCGCTCGTCCCACCAGGTGGCGCCCGCGTCGTGCAGGGGACCGATCACGTCCCTGGCCTTCGCGGCGTCCGGGGGTGTCGCACCGCCGAGTACGAGCTCGAAGGGGCGCCCGGTCCCGTCCTTGCGGTGCTCGCGCAGGTAGCCGGCCAGTTCGCGCACCTCCTCCACGTCCGGGACGTGTCCGTGCCGGGCCGTCTCGAAGAGCGGCACGGCGCCGTCCCACCGGGCCGCCCGCCGCATGGGCGCACGATTCGGCCAGAATCCGCCGATCCACACCGGCGGACCGGGGCGTTGCACGGTGGCGGGCAGGAGGGCCACGTCCCGCACCTGGTAGTGCTGACCGTGGTGGTTCACCGGCTCGCCGGACCAGAAGCGGCCCAACAGCTCCAGTCCTTCGTCCAGCCGCGCGGCGAGGACGCGCGGCTCGGCGGTGTCCCCGAAGCTGTGGTACTCGTCGTCGATCGGGCCGCCCAGACCGGCGGCGAAGGTCACCCGGCCTCCGCTGAGGTGGTCCAGCGTGGCGACTTGGCGGGCCAGTTGCTGCGGGCGGTATCGGGGGACCGGTGTCAGCAGCGTGCCCAGCCGGATCCGGGAGGTGGCGAGCGCGGCCGCGGTCAGCAGGATCCAGGGGTCGCCGAAGGGGCGCCCCTGGTGCCGTCGGTGCAGTACGTGGTCCCAGACGAAGAGGCCGTCCCAACCTGCTTCTTCAGCGGCGGCTGCAACGGTCGCGACGCTACGGGGGTCGGCGAAGTCACCGAAGTTCGGGATGTTGACGGAGAAGCGCATCCCGGCAGGATGCGCACCCGGCCACGGGGGAGCAACAGGTTTCCGGTCCCCATGGCCGGAAATCGCGCCTGTTTCCGTACGAGCCGCGGAGGAAGGGGTTCGGCGCCGCCGCGGGCGACGGCGGCGCCACGGCGGGTCGCCCGAACGGCGCAGGGGTGGCGGGGCGGTCCGGGAGGCCGGGATGCCGGTCCGGCCCTACGCTCCGATGCCATGAGCCCCGTACACGGCGATTCGCATTCCGGACCCACGCGTCGCGCCCTCCTGACCGCGGGCGCGGGAGCCGCGCTCCTGGCGGGCTGTGCCCGCGGCGGCGCCCCCGGCGCCCCGGCCGCGGCCACCAGCAGCTCGGCCGCCGCTGCGGGCGGCGGTGGCCTCACCCCGGGCGCAATGACGCTGTTCAAGGACCCCGCGTACAACTTCAACGGGCTCCTCGCGCTCGGCGGCTCGGGCGCCGGCGCCGCGGAGGTCGGCGAGGTCCTGACGGCCGTGAACGCGATCAACGCGGCCGGGCTGACGGCGCAGTCGTACGTCAGGACGTTCCGCAGCCTCGCCGACCGGCTCGTGGCGGCTCCGCCGGGCGCCCCCGCCGACGGCCAGACCAAGCGGTTCCGGGCCCTGCGCGCGGCCCAGTACTACGGGCAGGCGCTGTTCTTCGTCCTGGGATCGGACGACCCCGGCAGCGAGGAGCAGCTCTACAAGGCGGGACGCGCCGCCTGGGACGCCTTCTGCGACCTGTGCGAGCCCGCCCCGGTGAAGGCGAACGTGCCGTACGGGACCACACCGCTGCCGGTGTGGTTCTTCCGGCCCGACACGTCCGGCGCTCCGCGCCCGACGGTGATCCTGACCAACGGCAGCGACGGCCAGAACGTCGACATGTGGACGTACGGGGTCCCGGCCGCGCTGGAACGGGGCTGGAACGCGCTCGTCTACGACGGACCGGGCCAGGGGCAACTGCTCTTCGTGGACCGTGTGGTGTTCACCCCCACCTGGGAGCGGGTCGTCACGCCCCTCGTCGACTGGCTGACGGCCCGCTCGGACGTGGACGCCCGCAAGATCGCCCTGACGGGACTGAGCATGGCGGGCGACCTCGCACCGCGGGCCGCGGCGTTCGAGACGCGCATCGCCGCCCTGGTGGCGATGCCTGGATGTGTGGAGCCGTGGCTGGGGTTCCCGCCCGAGATCCGGAAGATCCTCACCCCGGACAAGCAACGGACGAACGACATCTGGAACAAGGAGGTCGTCCCCGAACTCCCCCCGGAAGCGGCCGATGTGATGAAGAAGCGGTTCGAACCGTTCTCCGTCCCCGCGATGCTCCAAGCCCGCCAGGGCAAGCTGTTCACCGACTTCTACACCCCGGCCACCCGCATCAAGGCGCTGACCATCACGGACGTCGTCCCCCGCATCAAGGCGCCCACCCTGGTGCTGGACTACGAGGGCGAACAGTTCTACCCCGGCCAGCCGCGCCGCATGTACGAGGCCCTCACCTCGCCCAAGGACTACCTGAAGCTGACGGCGGCCCAGGGGGCGCAACTGCACTGCTCCCCCATGGCTCCGCAACTGCACTGCGAGGTCGTCTTCGACTGGCTCGGCAAGACGCTGGGCACCTAGGGGGTGCCTTGCCCGTCAGGGTGTGGTGTTGCGGGTTCCGTCCTGTGCCGGGAGGGCTGCGGCCCGGGTGGTGAGCCAGGAGGGCGGGATCATCTCGACGTTGCGGCCCGTGTGCTCCGCGGCGCGGATCAGGGCCCCGGCGGCCGCGGTGAGGTCCGCGGCGGTGCGGGCGCGGGCCGCCTCGGCGAGGGCCTCGGCCGCCGCGGCTTCGGCGGCTCCGGCACGGTGCAGGGAGGCGGCCGCCCGGTCCGCCGCTTCGGCGGCCTGCTCGTACCGGCCGGCGGTCCAGTGCGTCCACGCGAGGTTGTGCAGGCAGACCCCCTCGGTGCGCGGGTTCTCCATCGCGGACGCCGCCGCGAGCGCGGCCTCCAGCGATGCCGCGGCCTCGGCGGGCCGGTCCAGCGCGAGTTGGGCCACTCCCTTGGCGTTCAGTGCGTAGTCGGTCGCCTCCTGGACGCCCGCCTCCGCGTAGGCGCGTACGGCACGGTCGCCCGCGGTGATGGTCTCCTCCCAGCGCCCCAGGGCCAGCAGGGCGGTGAAGCGGGCGTTCCACGCCCGGGCCGCCGTCAGCCGGTCCCCCGAGGCCGCGGCGATGCCGCCGAGCCGGGCGGCGCCGGCCAGGGCCTCCGCCCCCTCGCCCCGGGTGCTGTGGGCGAGGGAGAGGCTCAGGACGGCGTGGGCCTCGGCCTCGGTGTCGCCGTTCTCATGGGCGATGTCGGCGGCGCGTGCGAGCGCTCCGACCGCGTCGGGGAGCCGGCCGAGCTGACGGTGCACGTCGCCCAGTCCGAAGACCGCTTCCTGCAACGCCTGCCGGTCGCCCAGCCGTTCGGCCAGCTCCGCGGCCTCCGTGAAGAGTTCGGCGGCGTGCCCCAGCGGGCCTCCGCTCAAGCGGGCGTGCCCGTAGCCGATGAGGTGGGCGAGGCGGGCGGTGTCGTCGGTCAACTCTTCCTCCACTGTCAGGTGCATCGAGATCGCCGCGAGGGCGGAGCCGTGCCGGGCCATCCAGGGTCCGATCGTCCCCAGGAGCAGCGCGGCGTCGTTCATGTCCCCGGCCTTGACCAGGTGTTCGTACGCACGGCGGTGCGGGCGTACGTCCTCCAGGCCGCGCCACTGTGAGCGGGGCGGCGCGGTGTGCGCGTACCAGCCGGCGGCCCGCCGCTCCAGCGAGCGGCGTCCCAGCGGGCCGTCGGACGCGAGGGCGCCGTACGCGAGGTCCGCGTCCATCGGGTGCAGGGCGTAGGTACGGGTGCCCCGGTCCGCCGAGAGCATGCGGATGCGGAGCAGCTGCGACATGACGCGCGGGACGTCGAGCGCGGGTGCCACGCCGGCGGTGAACCACGCGATGGCCTCGCGCGGCACGGGCGTGCGCAGCACCGCCAGGACGTTGAGGAGGGTGCGGGCGTCGGGGCCGAGCTGCCGGTGGCGGTCCTGTGCGAGAGCGGCGACCACGTCGCCGCGCAGGGTGAAGTCCTCCAGTACGTCCTGGAGGGTGGGGAGTTCGAGGACGTCGTCCGCCATGGTGCCCACGAGCAGCTCCAGCGCGCGCGGCACCCCGTGGACATGGACGGCCGCACGCAGCAGCTGCTCGTCGGGAAGTTCCGCGACGCCGAGGCTGCCGTCCTGGTCGAGTTCGCGCAGCAGCGCGATGGACTCCTCGGCCGGGAGCCCGTCGGAGAGTTCGACCTCGGCGGCGAAGCGGCGCAGTTCGGGCGCCAGGTGCAGGGGGACCTGCGAGGTCACCAGCAGGCGGGGGGTGTGGCGGGCCCGGAAGAGGCAGTCGAAGAAGGCGTCGAGCTCGGCGTCGTCGAGCCGGCCGTCGTCGCCGAGCAGGTCTTCGAGGTTGTCCATCACGATGACGACCAGCTCGTCGCCCATGGCGGCGAACAGTTCGCCGATCTTGTCCTGTACGGGGCGGTCGGCGGCCCAGACGTCCAGCAGCCGTGCCTCGTGGCCGGGGCCCAGCGCGCGGGCGCAGTCGAGGTAGAGGCGTTCCAGGGAGACACCGGCGGTGCGGGTGCTCAGGTTCACGATCGCGGACGGGAGCGGGGCCCGGCCGTGTCCGGGCCACTCCCCCCGTTCCAGCATGTCCACGACCTTCGCGGCGACCGCGCTCTTGCCCATGCCGCGCCGGCCGGTCACGGTCACCATGCGGATCGCCGGATCGGCCAGGTGGCGGCCTATCAGTTCACGTGCTTCGGTGCGGTCCTTGAACAGTTCGAGGCCGTGGGTGACGGGGAGCCCGACCACCTTCGAGGCGCGCGGGGCGGTCCTCACCTGCCGGGGTGACGGTTCCGTGCCGGCCTCGGGCAGCTCGTCCGGGTCCGCGATCGCCAGCAGGCCGGCCAGGCTGGTCCGCCGGGGTGCGTCGACGGTGCGCAGCACGTGGTCGATGCGGGCGGCCGTCAGCCGGCCCGGCCCCTCCCAGCGGTGGTGTTCCGCCACGACTCCGACGATGCGGTGGCCGGCCCACAGCGCGGCTCCGGACATGCCGGACCACGGGGACACCTGTGGATCGGGGTCGGCGGCGGCCACCGCGACCGTGATCTCCAGGGTTCCGGTGCGCAGGTTGGACAGGGCGGCGACGGTCCCGTCGGCCTGGTGCAGTTCGCGGAACCGGCCCCCGTCGGGGCGGCTCCGACGCTTCCACAGCGGGAACCCGGCGGCGTGGACGTCGACGACGGCGTGGCGGTCGTCGCCGATCCGGCCGAACGCCGCGGGCGGGGCGGAGGCGGCTTCGGGGGGCGGGGCGAACGTGAGGACGGCCACGTCGGTGGCCGTGTCCGACCAGGCCACGTCCGCCGTCGCGGCCCACTGGCCGGGCCGGTCGGCGTCGAAGCGGACCTGGATGCCGTCCGCGTCCGCCACCACGTGCTGTGCGGTCAGCACGAGCGTGTCCCCGACGCGGTAGCCCGATCCGCGGCGGCCGGCGCCCGCGGTGGTGGTGACGATCACCTCGGCGATGCGGTGGGGGTCGAGTCCGCTCCGCACCGCTGCGCCGTCAGTCCTCACCGGGCAGTGCGTCGCCGGAGATCAGGGCCGTGCGCTCGGGGGCGTCCGCGGACACCGGTTGCAGGCTCAGGGTCAGCTTCTGGGTGACGGTCGTGGACCGTTTGGCGCTCGCGCCGGCGTCGAAGACCCAGAAGCGGACCTTGACGCCCGGCTCGGTCGTCCGCTCCACGCCGACGGTCAGTTCCAGCTCGACCCGCTCGGCCTTGAACCGCAGGTCCGAATCCTTGCCCGCCGACATGGCGCGGCTCAGTTCCGCGCGCAGCTGCGCGATCATGTCCGCCAACTCGACCGCATCGTCCACGAGCAGTCCCCCCAAACGGCTGTCTGCCTCAACTCCATTGCCTTGCAGGCCACATCATCGCGCATGGGCCGCTCCCGCGGGGAACGGGGTCCGGCCCGGGGAGGGGACTCCTCGGGCCGGACCGCGCCGGGCGGTGAGGACCGCGGTCGGGCACGGGCGTCAACGGCCTTGCAGGGTCCTGACGTTGTCGCCGAAGGTCCAGCCCTTGGAGCCGTCCCAGTTGAGCGACCAGGTCATGAGTCCCTTCAGCGAACCGCCGAAGGCGTTCCAGGACTGGCCGACCAGGCTGGGCGCCATGTAGCCGCCGCCCGCGCCGGGTTGGGCGGGCAGTCCGGGCACCTGCTTGTCGTAGGGCACCTTGACGGTGGCTCCCTGGATGGTGAGGCCGTTGTTCAGGCAGGTGGTCTGCGCGGTGAAGCCCTGGACCGTGCCGGCCTGGTAGGAGTCACCGGAGCAGCCGTACATGCTGCCGTTGTAGTACTGCATGTTCAGCCACCACAGGCGGCCGTTGTCGGCGTACTTCTTGATGATCGGCAGATAGGCGCCCCAGATCGACCCGTAGGTGACGCTCCCGCCGGTGACGTACGCGGTTTCGGGGGCCATGGTGAGGCCGAAGCCGGCCGGCATCTGCGCCAGGACGCCGTCGATGATGCGGATCAGGTTGGACTGGGAGGCGGACAGGGTGTTGATGTTGCCGCTTCCGGACAGGCCGGTCTCGATGTCGATGTCGATGCCGTCGAAGTTGTACTTCTTGAGGATCGGGACGACGGTCGCCACGAATCTGTCGGCGACGGTGGCGGAGCTCAGGTCGATGCCGGCGGCGGCGCCACCGATCGACATCAGGAGCGTCGCCCCGGCCGCCTTGGCCCGGCACATCTCGGCGGGGGTGGCGACCTTGACGCCGGTGTCCATGCCGTCCTGCCACAGGACGGTGCCGTCCGAGAGGATCACCGGGAAGGCCGCGTTGATGACGTTGTACCCGTGCGCGGCGATACGGCTGTCCGTGAGGGGTATCCAGCCCATGCCGGGGTGGACGCCGTTGGCGGCGCCGTCCCAGTTCTCCCAGTAGCCCTGGAGGACCTTGCCCGACGGCCTGGGCTTCGTGGGGCAGGTGTCACCCGGCGGGGTGGTGGTCGGAGGGGCGGTGGTGGGCGGGGCGGTCGTTGGAGGGGCGGTGGTGGGTGGCGTGGTCGTGGGTGGCGTGGCCGTGGGCGTGGGGTCGGTGCCGCCGGGGCCGGTGAGCGACACGTCGTCCGCGTAGTACGCGGGCTGCCCGTACCAGCCGTGCAGGTAGACGGTCACCGAGGTGGTGTTCGGCCCGGTGGTGAAGTCGACGCCGAGCCGGCCGTAGGAGGGGCTGTTCGGCGTCCACGTGGACGGGGCGCCGGTGATTCCGGTGCCCGTGGCGCCCAGGTAGACGTAACTGCCCTGCACGTAAGCACTCAGGGTGTACTGGGAGTTGGGCTGGACACTGACGGTCTGCGAGCACTGGGCGGTGTCCTGACCCGTCGGCGCCGCCTTGAGCGCGGAGGCGCCGGAGCGCACCGGGCTGCCGACGGCCGCGGCGACGCCGCCGGGGCACGTCCAGTCGGCCAGGCCGTTCTCGAAGCCGGAGTTGGCCACGAGATTGGCGGTGGCGGCCCCGGCCGTGACGGACCCGGCCACCGCGAGACCGGCGGCGATGACGGCAGCGGCGCTGACCCCGGCGAGGAGCCGCCGCGCGGCGGCGGGCCTGCGCGGGGGCCAGCCGGGACCGGGGCGAGGGCGGACATCGCCCGACGTACCAGGAGTGCGCGACCTTCGACGGAACATGCTGCGCTTCCTTCCCGCCGGGCATCTCGGGCATGACGACGCGTGGGGGCGTGACGCCCGGCTCGGGTGGGGTGGGGACATGTGGGGCTGCGCCGGACGGGATCGTAGGAGCGCCGGCACGCCTCGTCAATAGGTCTGGACCAATGGCCGGACTGTACCGGCGCGGAGGGGTCCGTCTGCCCTGATCCTGCGCTGCCCGATGCCCGCTGCCCTATGCCCGATGCCCTATGCCCCGTCGTCGTACGTTCCCGCCTCGACTTCGAGGGCCAGTTCCTGGAGTACCTCGATCGAGGAGACGTCGGTACGGCCGGCGTCGTGGGCCATGGCCAGGCTGGTGAAGGCCAGGCTGAAGCCGGCGACCATCGTGTGGAGGGCCGGGCCCAAGGCCTCCGCGACGTGGCGGGCCACCTGCTGCGGGGAGGCGTCCGCGGGGACGCTGATCGAGGGCAGCATCTCGTTGAGGAGGTGGGTGACGACCCCGGCTTCCGCTTCGGGGACGTCGCCGTCCTCCCCGCCCTCGACCGCCCTGCGGATCTCCTGGGCCTCGGTGAGGATGCCGATGACTCGCTTGAGGACCTCTGCGCGTTCCATCGTCGGAGCGTAGCCACAGTCCGCCCGGGCGGGGGCTCATATCGGGGAGTCGTGAGGGGTGTCCGTTCGGGGGGGCGCTCGTGCGCCTCGCCCGTCACGGTCGTGGTGCGGTGTCCGGGAAGGGGACACTGGGCGGGCGGCGCGGCCCGCACCCCGGTCACGGAGCCGGAGCGGCCCGGGAGAGACGAGGTGGCCGGCATGGCGCAGGCTCCGGCGGACCCCCGTGACGGCCGAGGTGGCGCGGACGGCAGCGATGCGGTCGAGCTCGGGGGCTACCGGCAGGAACTGAAGCGGACGCTCGGCTCCTTCCAGGTGTTCGCGATCTCGTTCGCCTTCATCTCGGTGGCGGTCGGCATCTTCGGGACGTACGACGACGTGCTGCGCTCCGCCGGGCCGGTCGGGATCTGGCTGTGGCCGGCCGCGGGTGCGGGGCAGATCCTGGTGGCCCTGGTGGTCGCGCAGTTCGCGGCCCGGATTCCGCTCAGTGGCTCCTCGTACCAGTGGGCCTCGCGGCTGGCCACCCGGAAGGTCGGCTGGGGGTTCGGCTGGCTCTCCTTCTGCTTCCTGGCGGTCGCCGTGGTGGCCGTCGACAACGCGCTGGCGAGCCAGGCGTTCATGCCGCTCGTCGGCATGCGGCCCGACGAGGACGCCGCACGGGTGATCACGCTCGTGGTGCTGTTCGTCCAGACCGTGCTCGCCATCGCCTCCACCCGTATCGTCAGCGTCATCAACACGGCGGCCGTCGGCATCGAGGTGGCGCTGGTCGTGGTGGTGTCGATCGCCCTGGCCGTCGCCGTGCTGGTGACCGGCGACGGCGCGGCGGACAACCTCACCTCGCGCGGGGTGACCGCG